>NZ_VIWW01000001.1:6300000-6430118 GCF_007829885.1 Streptomyces brevispora | reverse complement strand
TTGACGAGACCAGCCCACTCACGGGCCAGCTCCATTCTTCTGTCCATGCGCGCCGAATCCACTCGGTCGAGCACCGCACCCTCCACCCGTAGCTCGTCCCATCCGACCTGCGGGTCTCCAGAGCCGTTGCCGTGACGCCCGCCAACTGAGGTCGCGTTGCTCCCCACTCGCGTTCACGATCATATCGAGGCGGGCGCAAGGCGGCTCATGGCCTTGAAGGCACCGGAGTTGATGGAGCGCTGAGCTCCAGGCCCGCTACGACGCGCTCGGCATCGTGACGGCGAACCTCTACGCCCTCGGTCAAGCTTCCGTTCCCGTTAGTGCGTTGTGGCAAAGGGAGTCCCTGTTCGATGAGCAGGGGCTTCTTCATGTGGGGGGGCATGAGCGCGAGGGGGTAGGGGCAGGCAGCGGGCGGCTTGTTGTGGATCGAGGAGGTTGGGATGCCGTCGGTGTTGGGGTTGATGGAACAGCGTGAGACACGGGCGAGGCAGGATCTGGAGTCCTGGATGGAGGTCCTGGAACAGGCTCAGGCGGAGGTGGATGCTGCGCGGGAGCGGTGCGAGCGGGCCCGGGTGGGGTGCGAGGAGCTCGTGGCGGTGCTGGCCGAGGAGAGCCTGGTGAGTGCACCGGTTTCCGTGTCGCCCGCCGGCGATGAGGTGGCTGCCGTCGCGGGCCCGAACAGTTCTGGGGTGGAGCGTGGTGAACGGCCGCCGGTGTGGCGGCCGGGCATGGGCGAAACGGTGCTCGGCGGAATCTATCGGGAGGTGTTCGCCGCGGTGGTGGCCGCTTCAGGGCCGGTGAACGGGGTGGAGCTGACGCGGGCGGTGGGCCGGGAAGCGGAGATCAAGAACGAGGTGGAGAAGATCCGGCACCGTGCTTATGTGCTGGAGAAGCAGGGCTGGCTGGTGCGGGCGAAGGACGGACGGTTCATGCCCGCGTCGGAGGCTGGAGCAGTCGCCCGGGGCGATTCTCCGGCCAGCGGGGAGCGTCCCCTGCCATCCGGCGGGACAGCCTGATCACGGCGGCCCACCACACCATCTGCTGGTGGTGATCGGGGCGTCGTTCGTGGTCGCGGTTGAGGCGGCGTGAGCGGGAGAGCCAGCTCAGCGTGCGCTCCACCACCCACCTGCGGGCCAGGACGACAAATCCGCGTTGTCCGTCGCAGCGGCGCACGACCTCGACCCGTACTCCGTGGCGGGCGAATGCCTTCGCCAGGGCCGAGCCCTGGTAGGCGCTGTCGACCCACACCAGTTTCAGCAGCCGGCCCGGCTTCTTCATGAACGTCTCCAGCAGTGCGGGGGCGGCCTTGGAGTCGTGCATATCGGCCGTGGTCACGGTCACGTCGAGGAGCAGGCCGTCCGTGTCGGTCAGGATGTGGCGCTTGCGCCCGTCGCGTGACTTGCCGCCGTCGTATCCGCGACTGTCCTCGCCGACGGTTTCGGAGGCGTCCACCGACTGGCTGTCGATGATCCCCGCACTGGGCTCGGCATTGCGCCCTGCACGTTGCCTGGCCGTGCGGCGCAGGCGTTCGTGCAGCTCACGCACGTAGTCGTAGGTCCGCCAGCGGCGGAAGAAGTCGTAAACGGCCCGCCAGTACGGGAAGTCGACCGGCAGGGCCATCCACTTGACGCCGTTGTCGCAATGCCGTTGCTTGAGCTACTGAAGTATCGCGGGCGCAAGGGTGATGATCTTCTCGGGAACCCGTCGCGTGCCTCGCCTGGCCTGGTCTTTCTTGCGCACGATGTACTGCGACACCGGATGGCGGGTGTACCGGTCCGCCTCGCGTAGCCGCCGGAGGCCGTTGTCGAGCTTACGCACGACTTTCGTGGCCATCCGCTTCATGAACTGCCGCAGATGGCGGGTCGACCGGCCCGCCTGGAGGACGACGCTGCGTCGTGTGTGCTTGAGGACTTTGACGAACGAGATCCGGTCGGGGTCCAGACCCTCGCCGTCTGCCAGCCGCAGGATGATCCGATTCAGGCAGTGATGGAGGGTCAGGTGTGCCCAGATCTCCTGCCGCACCAGTTCCGGCGACACCGACCGCAGCACCTCGGCCTTTCCCCGCTGAATGGTCTTCAGCTGCCGGAAAGCGGATTCAACCTCCCAGCGCTCGTGATACAGGGCTGCCAGCTCCTCGGCGGGCCAGGCCCCGGGATCGAGCAGGTCAGTCAGCAGCCTGACGGTCTCGCCGCCGTCGATCTGGTAGTCGATCACCCTCACTGTCACCCCGCCCGGATGGGAGCGCCGCTGCCCAGCGAGATTCATCCGGGTCAGATAGGTCCCGTCAGGCAAGACCTCCGCGGGCTTCGCGGCGACGAAGGTGCGGGCTCTGATCAGCAAGTGTGCTCCGGCCTGCGTGTATGCCTTCCACAGCGCGACACCGGGGAAGGCACGGTCCATGATCACCAGCATGCCGGCGGCGCTGACGGCCGTCTCTGTCGCCAGCGCGGGCTCGCCACCGCCACTCCTGAAGCTGCCTATTCGCGCGTCGATCGTGGCGTGCGTACTGGTCTCGGTCAGCGTCACCGCTCTGGCCTGCGGGAACCCGATGGGACGACCGGCACTGTCCACCTGCCCGCCAAAAACGGCACGTGTCGTATCGTTCTCCGGCATGTCCAGCAAGAACCCGTCGACTGCGGCGACTCTCATCCCGCGCCAGAACGCCGCCTCGAGTGTGGGCGGAGCGATCGCCCCCGCGACACGGCGGAACACTCCTTCCAGCGGCGCGGCCCCAAGCTGCTGCCGGGCCCTGGTGAATGACGACTTGTTCGGGACCGACTGGTCCATCTCGCCCAGGGCCCCGACGAGGTTCTCCGCAACATCGTCGTAGGAGTCCTGCTGGAACAGCGCCAGAGCAAGCACGAAGTAGACCATGAACCGGCTCGACAGGGGACGGGGCTTGGCATCCCGCCGACCGCACGCGGCCAGCACCTCGTCCACCAGCTCAGGAACAATCCACTCGGTGACCAACCCGAGCCGGACATCATCAGATAACCCGATCCACGGATGCATGTCCGGTCAACGAACCAGCACCCCGGCAGTCACCGTGCCCGGGAGAGGAACTACTTGCACCCCTCAAGCAACGGCATTGGGATAACGGCATCAAGTGGCGGGCGATGCCGGCCGACTTCCCGCCGTGGGACCGGGTCTATGCGTTCTTCCGCCGCTGGCGCGACCACGACCTGGTCCGGGAGTTCCATGACCGGCTGCGCGGGCAGGTCCGCGAGAGGGCAGGGCGCGATGCCCTGCCGACGGCTGGGGTGATTGATTCGCAGTCGGTCAACGCGGATGCCGTGGTCGGCGCCGGCAGCCGTGGCTTCGACGGCGGCAAGCTGGTCAACGGACGCAAGCGGCACGTCGTGGTCGACACCCTCGGCCTGCTGCTGGGCGTGATGGTCACCGCTGCGGATGTGGGCGATCGCGCCGCTGCCCACATCCTGCTGGAACAGGTGGCTGCCGCTCACCATCGCCTGGCCCTGGTCTGGGCCGACGGCGGCTACACCGGCAGTCTGATCGAGCACTGCCTGGCCGCGTTCGCCCTGGTCCTGGCGATCGTCAAGCGCAGCGACAACATGAAGGGATTCGTGGTGCTGCCCAAGCGGTGGATCGTCGAGCGTCTCTTCGCGCACCTGATGCGAAGCCGCCGTCTGGCCCGCGACTTCGAGCGTCGTATCGCCGGTTCCGAGGCGATGATCTACTGGTCGATGGCCGCCCTCATGACCCGTCGCCTGGCCCGGCCACACCGGGGCCGAGGGTGAACCGGCCGGGTGCGGGCTCGGCCAGCCAGCCTCGGGCGACCAGGCGTTTCGCCTTCGACCGCAATGCCTCCACCCGCGCCAACACCACGTCCATGCCGAACACTGCGGCCATTTCCTGGCAGGTCAGCGGCCCCTGGCCGAGACGGACACGGTCCGCGACGGCTTGAAGGATGCGCTGGTAGTCGACCGACAGCACCGAAGAGGCGACCTCCTCACGCCACACCGGCACCTGCGATTTCGGGTTGGCCGCATCACGGGACGCCAGCTGCCTGTCCGCCTCCCGAGGCCCGGCGGCGGCTCGGGGGCCGGCGTCAGCGGCGCTGTCCGGAGCCAGAACCGTATCGACCCGCCGCCGGGCGATCACCCACTCCTGCCATTCCTCCTCGGCCGCGGCCAACTCGGCCTGAATACGGTCGGCCTCCTCACGCAGGCCATCGACCCGACGCCGAGCAACAAGCTCGTGCTGTTCCAGTAGTCCAACGACTGACGGCATTCGAGACCTCCCGGGGAACGACGACCTGACAGGCCACTACTCCCACGGGTCTTACGCACCTATCCGCAACCAGCGGAAACACGCCAATCACACCCGGAAAGACAACAGCTTCTAAGAACGGTCAGAAGCCCCACCAAGGCTTGTTTTTGGTGGGGCTTTCGTGGTGTGTGACGGCAGCGCTGACGGCAACGTCAGCGGAGGACGTCTGCGGCGGGTGGGTCGTCGGCGGTGTCGGTGGGGTTGAGGGCGTCTCCGAGGGCGTCGATGGCGTGGCGTTGGAGGCGGAGGCGTACGTGGGCGTAGACGCCGATGTGGGCGTGCGGGGAGGACTCGTTCAAGCCGTCCGACCGTCACGGCGTGGACGGAACACCCCCGCGTCGGCGGGGAGGACGCTCCAGCTGGTCCGGCTTCGGCGGCCAGGACGGTCCTCCCCGCCGACGCGGGGGTGTTCCGCCGCCCGGGGGGTGGGCGGCTTCTTCAGGTCCGTCCTCCCCGCCGACGCGGGGGTGTTCCGGTGAGTCTCGGCTTCGTCATCAGACCAGGCGCGTCCTCCGGCTTCGGTACTGGTGGGCTCGCGTATTCAAGTGTCGCCAGTTCTGGCGCTTGGGAGACGGGGCAGTGACTGTGCGCGTTCGCCGGGAGGCAGGGATTGCGTGCTGTCAGGGCCGCAGGAGCCTGACAGCAAGGAAGCACGGAGCCTGGTGAAGCTTGTTGTAGGCCGTTTCGTCGAGTTCTCGCAGGCCGGGCGTCGGGCGAGGCTCGATGAGTCTTTCAAGCATGAATCCGGCGGCCAGCAGCTCGTTCAGGAACGTTTCCAGCGGCATGCGCTGGTAGTGGACTGCCAACGGCCCCCCGGCGAGCGGGAGGTCAACCCAGTCCTCGGCGTAGTACGAGCCACCGAATTTCCGCCAGTCAGCCGTCGGGTGGGTCGTCGAGACCAGCAGCCACCCTCCGGGACGCAGGACGCGTCGTAGGTCGCTGAGGAGACGCGGCCGATCGGCGATGTGGTGGAGCATCAATGCGCATACGACTCCGTCGAACGACGCGTCGCCGATGAAGTCCAGCGGCTTCTCCGCGTCGTGCATGCGCAGTTCGGCCCGGTCGCCCAATCGCTCCCGCGCGTGACTCAGCAGAGTGGCGCTGCCGTCGATTCCGACTACCTCGGCACCACCCGCCAGGAGTTCGGCCGCGTAGTGCCCGGCCCCGCAGCCGACATCGAGAATCTTCAGCCCGGCAACATCCCCCGCTAGCGCGAGCATCGCCGGCCGGTCGGTGTGTGCGTTGTAGGGGCTGGTGTCGGCGTTCTTTGCGAAGTAGTCGCCGACTTCGTCGTGGTAAGCGGTCTCTGCAGGCATCGTGACAGCATCGCGCCGGTGGCTGCCGACCGCGAGCGGTTTTGTGCAACCGAGGGTGCGTCCGGTCAACGGCTGCCTTGACTTGTGTCTGATTGTGGTCGGCTCGTTTTCAGCTGTTGCCGAATCCCCGGGGAGCCCAGCCAGATGGTGACCGTGTGTGATCCCCAGGGGCGTACCGGCTCCAGGTCCCGCCGGTTTCTCTAACGAGGCGGCTGGTGGTCTTGTCGTGGTATCCGAGAGCGTCCGCGACGACGGGAGCGGGCATCTCAAGGAGTTGTTGTCGGATGGCGGCGGCCACCGGGACGCCGATCTCGTTGAGGAGTGCGGACAGGTGGTCGGGGCGGAAGGGCTGGCCCGCCCGGCGTCCGGGGAACAGCCAGGGGGATGCCTGGTTGGTGGCGGTGTTCATGTGGTCGCGGTCGGCGATGTAGTCCAGCAGCAGGGAAGCGGCTGGCTCGGGGATGGGTGAGGCCGGTTCCCCGAGTCGGAGCAGTACTGCTTCTCCGTCGTGGACCACGTCGTCGACGGTGAGCCGGACGATCCGGGTGAGGGGCTGTGCGTAGAGGAGCACGATGACGCCGGCCACGCGGAGGTTCTTCGGTATGTCCGGGTCGGTCAGCAGCCGGCCGAGGGTGTCCAGGCGTTCGTCCTCGCTCAGCGCAGCTCGTCGGGTGGCCTTCATCGCGGGTATGGAGAGGGAGCGTCGGCAATGGCGGCTCTGCATGGCCCAGTTGAGGAAGGACCTCAAACAGTTGCGGCTGTGCTCGTTGTTCTCGGCCCACCAGGCGTCGACGTCGATCTGGCTGCAGGAGGTGAGCGGGGTGTTCCGCTCGCCGAGCCATTGCAGGAAGGCTGTCGCGTACTTGATCTGCTCGGCGGCGAAGCGGCGGATGCTGGGTGTGATGTGGCTCCGGTCGGCTCGTGCCCGCAGTCGGGGAAGGACACGCCAGGTCGCGAAGAGTTTGATCGTCTTCGCGTGTTCGGGGTCGGTGATGTCGGCCAGATGGCCGGGCAGCCAGCGCTGGAAGGAGCAGATGTACTTGTCGACGGCGGGCAGGACTCCGCTTGTCATCAGGAGTTCTTCCAGGTGAGCGGCTGACCGCCATGGCTGGAGCTCATGGAAGGCGTCGTGGGTCAGCGGTATCTGCCCGAGGCCGAGCTGCCGCAGTCGCTCAGAGGCGTTTCCCGGCTGATCGTGGCGCAGGGCCAGCCAGGCCAGCCCGCTGCTGGGCTTGTCCATCGCCACCAACAGGTCGAACAGCGGGGTCAGTTCGGGACGGACACGGCCGGTGCCGTCGTCCAGGAGGGCGGTGAGCCGGTCGGTGAGCGTGCAGCGTTCGCAGAGCCGCCCGCCCAGGAGTCTCCCTTCGAAGCCGCAGCGTGCACAGTCGAAGGTCTGGGAGAAATCGGCGCAGGTCGTGCAGATGGAGGCGCCGTCGGCGGGGCGGCGACCGGGAAGCGCCCGGTCCTGGCCGCATCCTGGGCAAATGCCCCGTGTCCGCACCGCTCGGTCAGAGCAGGTCCGGCAGATGTATCCGTCGGGCCAGTGGCCGGCCTTGTGCTTGCGGCGTCCGCAGCGGCAGCACTCGGCCAGGAACCAGCGTTCGTACTGCTCGTCGGTGGCGTAGGTCCGGCTCATGCGTCGGGCAGGATGCGGGCCGCGCGAGGCCGCAGCTTGGCGACGTTCGCGGACAGAGCCGGGAGGTCGCCGGTGGCGGTCTTGCGGACCCCCGCGTTCTCGGCGCTGGTGGCCACCAGGTCGGCTGGGGTGCAGGAGAGGATGTCGCAGAGCGCGGCCATGACCTGCAACGACAGCCGTTCCGGGGTCCCGGAGACCAGACGGTGGACCTGCGAGGCGGACAGGTCGATCCCGCGATCCCGCAGCAGCGGGACCAGTTCGGTGGCGGTGAAGATCTGGTGCTTGGCCATGACCTCGCGCAGCCGCCAGGTGTAGCCGACTTTGCGCTTCATGCCTTCCTCCCGTTCCGGGCCTGAAGGGCCGCGGCGATGGTGTCGTCCAGGTGTCGGCGCAGGGTGCGGGTGCGGAAGTCCGAGGACACGCATAATTAATGGTGGAGTCGGGTATTGGAACTCCCGGAATACCCCCGCGCTCAGAGGGGATCGAGGAGCATCAGGACCTCGTCCCGGGTGTCGTCCGGCGCGAGGCGGAGGGCTCCGGGCCAGCGACCGACCTCACGCCATCCGAGTCGGCGGTAGAAGTCCTCCAGCCCCTCTTTTCCCCGGGCAGCGAGATGGAGCTGTTCGAGCCCCAGTTCGCCGCGGGCTATCTTTCGCAGCTCGCGCATGAGGGCGGAGCCGACGCCGCGTCCGCGGTATTCGGGGTGGGTCTGAAGGTGGTTGACCGTGCCCCAGTGTCCGATGAGTCGGTAGGGGTCGCGATTCAGGACGACCCAGCCGGCAAGAACGTCGTCAAGTCTGGCGGTGACGAGTCGGCTGTGTTGTGGGTCGAGACGTCCGAGGAGCTTGTCCGTGACTGGCGCGACGTCGTTGTCTTGGACGGGTGGGAAAGGGAATCCTGCGGCTCCGCCCGAGTTGGATACCGCGATCCAGCAGTCGATCAGCTGGCGTCGGAGTTCGGGCGTGACCTCGTGGGCGTCGGTGACCTGGGCGAGGTCGGGCATGCTTTCGTGCGTTGTCATGAGAAGCAGCATGTCAGCGGGATCGGACATCGGTATGAGTCGGGCTTTCGCGTTCCGACGGCTGACTTCGGCTGCGTAGGCGGCCCAGTCTCCGGCGGCGGCTCGTTGCCATTTGACGGCGACGGTGATGTCGATGCCTGGGGTGCGGGCGAGCACGGCTGCGGGTAGCTCGGTGGCGAGCTGGAACAGCGCGGTCGAGCGGGTCTGTGCGAGCCGGATGCCGAGTTTGCGGAGACGTTCGCCCATGGCCCGGGCGCTGATGGGGCGGCCGGGCTGGCCTCCGGGGAAGAGCCAGGGCGATGTACGCGAACGCCGGTCTGCCGCAGGGGTCGGTGGACCGGGACGCGTACGTGGTGTGCGTGCTGGAGCAGCTGCACCGGGCGCTGAACAACCGCAACGTGTTCGCCTCCCCCTCCCACCGGTGGTCGGACCCGCGCGCCCGGCTCCTGGACGGCGCGGCGTGGGACGCGGTGTGCGAGGACGTGCTGGCCGGGCTGAGTCTGGACATGCCCGTCACCGAGCACCTGGCGGAGCTGGTGCGGGCCCTGGACGCGGGCTGGAAGCAGATGGCCGAGCGCCTTCAGTCGGCGGGCAAGGACGCGAAGGTGTCGCTCGACGTTCAGCCGAACGGGCGGGTGAAGCTGAACGTGGAGAAGCTCGGCGCGCTGGGCGAGCCGAAGTCGCTGACCTGGCTGCGCAAGCGGGTCGAGAAGATGCTCCCGAAGATCGATCTGCCGGACCTCTTGTTCGAGGTCCACTCCTGGACCGGGTTCCTCGACGCCTTCGTGCACCTGGGCGACGGCACCACCCGCATGAAGGACCTGACCACCTCTGTGGTCGCGCTGCTGGTGAGCGAGGCGTGCAACATCGGCATGACCCCGGTCACCAACCCCGGCCACGAGGCCCTGACCCGCTCCCGCCTGGTCCACGTCGACCAGTTCTACTTGCGCGCCGACACGATCGCAGCGGCGAACGCGAAGCTCATCGAGGCCCAGTCCGAGGTGCCGATCGTGCAGTTCTGGGGCGACGGCCTGCTGGCCTCGGTCGACGGACTGCGGTTCGTCGTACCCGTCCGCACGATCAGCGCGGCGCCCTCCCCGAAGTACTTCGGCTTCAAGCGCGGCATCACCTGGCTCAACGCCGTCAACGACCAGGTCGCCGGTATCGGGGCAGATGGTCGTCCCCGGCACCCCGCGCGACTCCCTGCACATCCTGGACGCGCTGCTGAACCTGGACGGCGGCGTGAAGCCGGAGATGGTGGCCACCGACAACGCGAGCTATTTAGTTACATGGACACCTTGCCCCTCGTTGAGGGTCGGGGGCGGCCGTCCGGGCTGTCGGGTGCGACGGCTCAGGGAGTGTCTGTGCGGGTACAACAGCGGCTGCAGGAGGACGGCTCGACCCTGGTCGAGCTGCTTGACGAGGACGGGACGCCGGTCGAGGTCGTTGCCGGATTCCTGCGTTTTCTCGGCGCGCGGGACTGCTCGCCGAACACGCTCATCGCGTACGCCTACGACCTTCGGCATCTGTGGCGCTTCTTCGCAAGCAGGGGTCTGAGCTGGGAGCGGTTCGGGCCACCGGACGCGATCGCGTTGCTGGAGTACTTGCGCTCGGTGCCGTCCCGCCGCCCGCGTCGGCGGATGACGCTGTCGGTGGTGACGATGGCCGCTGACGGTCCGGCGACCAAGCTCGCGGGCAGCACGGTGAACCGGATTCTGGCCGCAGTGTCCTCGTTCTACGAGTACGCGATCTTGTCCGGGCTACTGGAGCGGGCCAACCCCATCGAGAAGCGTCCGGACCCTGCACTTCTGTACGTCTCCGAGCGGCATCGCCCGTTTATGGGACGGGCCAGCCGTCAGCGCCCGGTCCGCCGGGCCGTGCGCGTCAAGACCGTCCAGCGGGTGCCACGTCCGCTGGACGACGGCCAGGTTGAGTTGCTGCTCGGTCAGCTTCGCGGGCTGCGGGACCGGGCGATCGTGTTGCTGATGCTCCACGGCGGGCTGCGGCCCGGCGAAGTGCTCGGCCTGCACCTGGATGACCTGGCCTACGGACGGCGGCGCGTCGTGGTCCGGCATCGCGACGACCACCCCAAGGGCGTCCGGTCGAAGTCCCGGGTCGAGCGGGTCGTCGACCTGCACGAGACCGCGACCCTGGCGGCGGTCAGCGCCTACGTGATGAACGAACGTCCCGACGACGCCGACACCCGGCTGGTGTTCCTGATCGGCGGCCGCGGAACCAGACGCCTGGAGGCGCTGGGCTACGACGGCCTGGTGCGGATGTTCTCCCGGGCCTGCACCCGGGCCGGCATCCGCGAGCCCTGGGTAACGCCCCACGCGCTGCGTCATACGCACGCAACCGCGATGTGGGAGGGCGGCATGCGCGAACTGACCTTGCAAAAGCGCCTCGGTCACGCCTCGCCCGAGTCCACTCGTCTTTACACCCAGGTCTCCGATCCGGCAGTCGTCGCCGACTACCACCGGGCCCTGGACGCGCTGGGCAAGCCGGTGGAGGGACGTTCATGAGGGGCGTCATGGCTTCGACCGCCGCGCTGGTCGCCGCCCCGGATCCGGTCCGCCGTCAGCGCCCCAGGCACTGCCCCGAGGGGCAGTACGTAGCGGCCGTCCGCGGCCAGGACAGCTTCAATCGCCAGTACCTCAACGCGAAACTGCGCTACTACCGCGACTTCCGGACCCGCTGGCCGGACCTGGAAGCCTGGTTCGCCGAACCCTTGGCGGAGCGGGCGGGCCGGCTGCCTGGGGAGTCTTTCCACCGCCCGTCGTTCCCCACCTCCCATCGGGCCCGGACCTACCTGACCTATCTGGGCCTGCACGGGTACGCGACATTCGACTACCGGTGGATGTTCGCCGTCGGCCAGCTGCGCGTTCACGACCAGGCCGCCCTGCTGGGGATCGATCCGGGCACCATGGTGCTGGTCGAGGAAGCTGTCGCGCTCGGCTACAACCGGATGTCGGCGAAGCAGGCGATGCACTGGTCGGTGGCCCGGATCGTGTTGCGCAACGGCCTGACCGACGTCGCCGACATCACTGGCGACCACGTCGCCGAGGTCCTGGAAGCCATCCGTCTGTTCCCCGAGGACCCGGAGTTTGCGTCCTTTTACCCGTCGGCGCAACAGTTCTACGAGGGCCCGGCGAAGAGCTGGATCACGCACCTGCACCAGCTTGAGGTGGTGCTCTTCCATCGCGGCCAGGTCGCCAAGCAGCCACGCAAGCTCATGCCGTCGTGGAAGCCGCCGCTGACGCTGCCTCCCCGGATGCTGGCCGTCGCAAAGAAGTGGCTGGCGGCCCGCAAACTGACCGACGCTCCCTCGACAGTGTGAGGTTCCCCCGGGATGCGGAAGTTGATGACAGAGGGTCAGATGGTTCTCATGAGAGGAACATCGACCATGGCTGCCCCCAGAAAATACTCACTGGAGTTGCGTGAGCGTGCGGTGCGGATGTACCGCGCGTCGGATCCGAAGCCGCAGATCAAGAAGCTGGCCGTCGACCTTGGCGTCCACCCCGAGGCCCTGCGGGGCTGGATCCGGCAGGCCGAGGCCGATGCCGGCGAGCGTGATGACCGGCTGACTACCGACGAACACGCCGAGCTGGTGGCACTGCGGAAGGAGAACGCCCAGCTCAAGCGGGCGAACGACGTACTGCGGACGGCCTCGGCGTTTTTCGCGGCGCAACTCGACCCGACCCGGCCCAGGTGACCGCGCTCCTCGACGAGCATCCACACCTGGGAGTCGAGTGCGTACTCCGGGAGCTTTCCATCGCCCCCTCCACCTACTACCGCTGGCGCCGCGCTGAGAAGGAGCCCTGCGAGCGGCGGCGCCGCGACGTCGAGCTCACCGAGCAGATCAAGGCGATCCATACCGGGTCCGGTGGCGTCTACGGGTCGCCACGGGTGCACGCCATGCTGAAACGCGAGGGCGTCCACGTGGGCCGCAAGCGCGTCGAGCGGTTGATGCGCGAGGCCGATCTGGCGGGTCTCAGCCCGCGCCGGAGCGGTTTCACGCGCCGGGATCCCAAGGCCGCGCTCGCCCCGGACCTCGTCAACCGGGACTTCACCGCTCAGGGGCCGAACCGTCTGTGGGTCACCGATCTGACGATGATCCCGACCGTCGAGGGACCGCTGTGGCTGTCCGCGATCCGCGACGCGTTCTCCCGCCGGGTCGTGGCCTGGGAAACCTCCGCCCGCGCGGACGCCGACCTGGTCCTGTCCAGCCTGGAGTACGCGCTCGCCTCCCGTGAGGTCGAGCCCGGCAAGCTCATTCACCACGCCGACCACGGCTGCCAATATACGTCCATCAAGCTCACAACTCGCCTGGTGAGGGCGGGAATTGAGGCGTCGATGGGCTCGGTCGGCGACAGTTACGACTGTCAGTCTGTTCGTACCGGATCCCGCAAGGATCGGGTAGTCCCGGCCGTGACGGTCTGACTCTTGCTTACGACCGACCCCACGGGTGTCCTGGCGTTGATCTGTCGACCGTCCGGCCGGGCACGCAACAAGCGCTGCCGCCGGACGGACGTGACCTCATAGGAGCCTGGAGCCAACTCGTCAAAGCGTCCCCGTGACAGTCCTGTCCCTCCGGCCGGCGACAGCGTGCACCCCACGCTACCGACCGAAGGGAACGCGGTGGACAACAACGAGCAGCACAGGTCCGGGCACGTCGTGATCGGCGTCGACACACACAAGCATGTGCACGTCGCTGCAGTGATGGACACGATCGGCGGGATCCGGGCGACCTTGACGATCCCCACCGACACCGGCGGATTCCAGCAACTCCTGGACTGGGCAGGCTCATACGGCAGGATTCTGGCCTTCGGAATCGAGGGCACCGGCTCCTACGGCGCCACCCTGGCCTCGTTCCTTCGACGGGCCGGGCACAAGGTGGTCGAGGCCGGCCGCCCGGACCGGCGGCTGCGACGGATGAACGGCAAGTCCGACACCCTGGACGCCGAGAACGCCGCCCGAGCCGTCCTGGCCGGGTTCGCGACGGCCACGCCCAAGAGCGCCGACGGTGAAGCCGAGATGATCCGGCAGCTCAAGATCGCCCATGACCAGGCCGTCGAGCAGCGCTCAGCGGCGATGGTCACCATGAAAGCGATGCTTGTCCACGCTCCTGACCCCTTGCGCAACGAGACCGCGGGCAAAACTCAAATCGCTCTGGCCCGGCACCTGGCGGGCCTGCGTCCTCGGCAGCTGGAGGGCCCAGAGGACGCACTGCGTCACGCCCTTCGAACACTGGCCAAACGGTGGCAGTACCTCGACGCCGAGGCCAAGGAACTGACGAAAATGATCGCTGAGCTGGTCCACCGTGCCGCCCCACAACTCCTCGAACCATTCGGCATCGGTGTGGACACCGCCGCGGAGATCCTCGTCGTGGCCGGCGACAACCCTGAACGCATCAAGTCCGAAGCCGCCCTCGCCAAGCTTGCGGGCATCGCTCCTGTGCCCACAGGCTCCGGCATGACCAGCGGCAGGCACCGCATCAACCACGGCGGCCACCGCCAGCTCAACGCCGCGATCTACCGGACCGTCATAGTCCGCATGCGATTCCACCAACCGACGATCGACTACGTCACCCGCCGCACCGCCGAGGGCAAGACGAAACGCGAGATCATCCGATGCCTCAAACGCTACGTCATCCGCGAGGTCTACCACCTGATCCGACCCGCACCACGGACCGTCCCCACAGTGAGTTGACAACTATAGGAGCGTCAACGCCCTCGCGGAGAATCTGTGGATGCTGACGAAGACCGAGTGCGTCCGCGGTCGCGTCTTCGCCACCAGGGCCGAGGCGAACCTCGCGCTCTTCGAGTACTTCGATGGACCCTGTTGCCCAATTGATCTCAGGCCGCGAGTTCGAGGGCTGCCAGCCGGGAGGTCCGGGTGTCTGCGAGAGGGGTCCCGTTCCACCAGGCGTCAAGGCGGATCAGGTTGATGGCGGCCGCGGTCAGGACGTGCGCGAGGTGTGTTTTGGCCAGGCCGATGTAACGGGTCCGTCGTACTCCAGCGGCCGCGACGGCCTGGTGGATGGTGCCTTCCACTCCGGCGCGGGCCGCATAGCGGTCCTTCCACTCGTCCGTGGACTGCTCGGCGCGGACACGTTCGAGGAGCGCGTCCTGTTCTTGTGGGCGTACGGTCAATTGCCGTCCGTACTGGGTGGAGCGGGTGCACTGGTCCCGGACGGGGCATGGTGCGCAGGTGGAGGTCGCGAATCGGATACGGATCGCATCCCGGCCGTTGTTGTCCACGCCGGCCGTCCAGTACCTGCTCGTGGCGCCGGAAGGGCAAATGGCGTGCTCAGCCTGCCAGTTGATGGTGAAAGCGGTCTTGCCGAAGCCGTTCTTCTGAGCCGCTTGCCGGGTGTTGTTCGACCGGACTGGGCCGATGACGCTGACGCCGCGGGCGATCGGCGCGGTCAGAAGCAACTCGGCCGAGGTATACCCGGCGTCGAGGAGATGTTCCGCGGGCAGGAGGCCCCGGCTGGTGAGACGGTCGTGGACTGTTTCGACGACCATCGCGTCGTTGACTGTGGCGTCGGTCGTCTCAACATGAGTGATCAAGTGTGGGCGGTGGACCTCCCCCGGGTCATCGCAGCTCTCGCTGAGGTGGATCTTGTAACCGACCCAAGCCGATCCGCGCTTCTTCGAGTAACGGGCCTCGGGGTCGTAGGGAGAGGTGATCAGCATTCTGCCTGGCGGGAGATCGTCCTTCCCCCGCCAGGCCACCTCCTCGACTCCGTCGGTGACGGTGCGGGAGAACTGCTGCAGCCAAACCGTGCGCAGGACGGTGACCGCAGGGATCTCCCGTAGCCAAGCTGGCGCCGCCGGTGCGACGACTGCTTCGAGCAGGCGATAGCCGTCAGCCGCGATCTGCCGGGCGAGACCGCGTCGCTCCTGCTCGTCCGTAGGCAGTCGATAGGCGTCAACCCGCGTGCCGTAGCGTTCCTGCCACACCGGATCCATCGCCGTGCGCATCCAGTCCGGCGCGGCTACGGCGAGCGCCTCCATCGCCGCGCGCAGGGCCTCGCCGATGAACTCCAGGCGGTTGAGGCTACGGACCGCGGCCAGGACGTGCGTGGCATCTGTAGGCTGCCGACCACCAGGGGCGACCAGCCCCTCGCTGGCCAGCCGTCCCAGCAGCAGATCCAGGATCTTCTCCTCCAGGCCATGGGCCAGCAGCCGGTCCCGGAACCCGGTCAACACGGTGTGATCGAAGCCGGGGTCGGTCAACTCCAGGCCGAGGAGGTACTTCACGTCGATCCTGGCTCGCACCGCGTGCGCGGCCTGCCGATCCGTCAGGTTCTCCGTGAACTGCAGGATACTGACCAGGGCCAGCCGACCAGGTGCGACACCGGGACGACCACGGACCCCGAAGGCTTCTGCGAATTCCTCATCCGAGAACAGCGGACCGAGGCTGTCCCGGAGCCTCATCGCCAGACAGCCCTTGGGGAACGCCGCGCGAGCCACCTCCCGTGTTCCGGCAGGAATTCCCTCTCCCGAATCCGCCCGCATGGACACCGCACCACCCCTAACTCGACGGCCGGATAACCGGGTTCGTATCTCCGATGCCTGCGCACCAGACTCACCGCTCCCGGCACCGCGCAGGGCGTGATCGCGATGTGTTCACCCAATTGGGCAACAGGGTCTTCGATGGTTTCTACAACAGCCGGCGCATCCAGAAGCGGCTCGGCTACCTCAGCCCGATCGAGTTCGAGGAGAAGCACTACGCCGAGCAGGCAACGGCCGAACGAGCGAACCTGAAACCCCGCCAACCCGCCCTGACCAGCTGATCAGCACCTCCCGAGCAACGGGGGAACCTCACAAGCTGCCTTGGACGACTGCCTGTACCAACGAGCTCCGTTGCTTCACGTCGAGGCCCCGTCAACACCCCTTGCGTAACCAGCGAAAGCGCTAACTACCCGGCCTTGGAGTCACCTCACCTGATGACCGCCCCCGAATACCGCACCGAGATGACCACCCGCTTCGCCATCTGGGACCAGGTCACCGGCGTCGCCGACCTGCCCGCCGCGGCCTGAGCACGGAGCCGGAACCCGGCCCTACCACACCCGACACACCATCAGGCACCCACACACCCAACAACGTGACAGCGCCTCGGGAAGCCCAGTCCCGTGGCGGGCGGGCACTGTCGACCCAGGGGCCTTGGCGGCGGGGCGGAGCCCTTCTCGTGCTGCACGTAAACGGGGCAAACTCTGCAATACAGGTGAATTGTATGTGGATTCACTGGATCGATCGACAAGTGAACTGTGCCGGTGAATCGCAGTCAACAAGCGGTTCGTGCCCGTAGGTAGAGTTTGTTATTGATGCCCAATTGTATATTCAATGCCCCGTTACCCGGGGTCGCGTGGATAAAAGCCCTCGCAAAATCCGCGCCCGGTGCGATACTCTCCGTGCGCAGGGATACATGGTCATCACATCTAGGGGGAAACGTGAAGATTTCTGTAGGGATTGCCAGCGTTTGTGCTGTCGTTCTTGCCGCGACCGTGGTGGCGCCGGCGGCATCCGCAGCCGACGGGAATGCCCCGACGGGAGGCGCGTCGATCGCGACCGTGAATATTCAGGGGGTCACTGTCGACAAGCAGGCCAGCGACACGACCAAGAGCATTATTGCGGCCGACGCGAAGGTCGCCGTAGCCGCCGCGAATGTGTGTGGGGCCGGATATACGACATCCGTGAGCGCGGCCCGGTACGGGACGTACGGCACCACGTACACGTGGACGAATGGAAAGACCACGGGGAGCAGTTACTACGACAGGCCGATCTGCGCCGTGTTCTTCAACGACACCGGGGCCGCCCACTCGATGCGCCTCAAGCTGTCGACCAACTACACGAGCATTCCGGACGTCGAGGACTCGGGGACGTTCAGCAGCTACGCCGGTCCGCTCTACCAGGACCGCGGGTACTGCGGGCAGACGTACTCGTACATGAAGGTCGGCACGAAGGTCGTCGTCGACAACTACATGACCGTCGGCGCATGCAACTGACGCGATTCCGCCGGCCCGTGCCGCGCTCCATCACCTGGAGCGCGGCACTGCTGGGCACCGTGCTGGTCACGGGATGCTCAAGCTCTTCTCCGTCCGATACCCCGCCGCAGGCCCCCGCCGTGACTCCCTCGGTCTCCCCTCCTGCCGCGTCGAGCGGTGCGCCGAGCGCCCCGGAGACGGATGCGGATGCGGGCGCGGACTCGGATACGGACGCGGAGGCCAGTGCGGAACCGTCGCCGGTCATCAGCCATATGGGGAAGACCAAGGTCGTCACGCTCGGGGATGTGGAGGTCCGGGCCACTCGCAGCGCGATCGGCTTCACTGTGGCCTGTAATTACCTCAACAGCAGAAGCCAGACCCTCAATATCAAGGTCACCGTCAGCATTGGCGACGGCAAGGAATGGGTGCGGAGGACCAAGTTCGACTTTCCGCACCTGGCGGCTGGCCAGACGGGCAGAGGTTCCACCACCGTCATGGGGGATTTCCCCGAAGGTGAATCCCCGGATGATCCGAAGATCTATATCGACTCGGTCATCGAGTACTGAGATCTCGCTCTATTTCCCGCGCTCCATATCCCATACCCCATACCTCATACCCCGCACGCCGTGCGGGGTATGTGTAGTTTGCCGCGCTCTATCGAACTCGGCTCGCCCAATATAGGGAATACTAAATGCGTATAGGACCGAAAAGGCTGGCCGCAGTGCTGGCGTTTTCGATAGTGATATCGACACTGTCGGCCTCTGCTCAGGCCGGGGGGCCACAGGTCCCCGAGGACGCTGTGCAAGCCGGCGCGACTCTGCCGGATGTCACCCATAAACCCCGTGAGGTCGCCGCGAAGGACCGTGCCTCGGTGCTGGGTGCGGGCTCTTCCTCGTCCAAGGATGTGGCGCTCTCCACGTCCGGTGACGGCATGGGCTTCCATGTACTGGCCGGAAAGGAGCGGGAGGGGTACAAGTTCGGCACGGTCGCCACTCTGCGTGAGGACGGCTTCGACGCGGATACCTGGATCGGTAATACGTGCGTGACGGGGTCGGGGAAGTACGCGGCTGTCGCGTACGCGCCCCGGACGTTCACGAACAACCCCGAGCTGATGGTGCGCGGTGCGTTCACCGCGGTCGTCGAGCTGGGCAGTGGCAAGGTCACCAAGCTGCCGTTCACGGCGTCGCTGGCGTATTTCTCGCCCGGCTGCGGTTCCGGGGACGATGTGGTGTTCACCCAGCTGAGCCATGACGGGGACAAGGCGCAGCGGACTCGTCTGGTCACGGTGGACGCGGTGACGGGCAAGGTGTCCGAGCCGGTGGCGCTGCCCGGGCAGGTGACGTCGGCCGTTCCGACCCGGCACGGGATCGTGGCCGGTCATGGGAACAAGCTGGTCCGCATCAATGGCCGGAAGGAGACCGTTCTCGCCGCGACGAAGCATGTGCCGTTCCAGATTGCCGCCGACAGCGGTGACGGTGTGACGTTCATCGACCGGGAAGCCGACACCAAGAAGACCGGAGCGAAGTCCTGGGCCAAGCACCTGGACGCCACACAGGTCAAGGGCAAGAACACCACCCCGAAGACGGTGGCGGAAGGAAAGCTCACCGACTGGGACCTGTCCACCACCCCTGGCGGCACGGTGTTCCTCACGGGTAAGGCCAAGAATAAGGGGACTCTGCCGGGCCCAGTGAAGAACCCGGGCCATCTTGCCAAGGGTTCCCGCATGTCGAGTCTCGGCCACGCGGGCGTGTCCACGTCCTGGGCGGATGGCAAGACCAGTCTGATTACGCCCGAGGAGGCCACACAGGCCCGTGACGCGCGAATCAGTCTGGACGTGGTCGCCACCAGCCAGCACACTGAGCTGGACGCCACACCTCAGTTGTCCGCGGAGCGAGTCGAGGCCGGAAGCCGGCCCTCCCCTGCTCTGGGCATCCCGACAGGAAAGAAGACGTCCGCGAAGCCGGCGGTCAGCGGCAACAGCGGGGGTATGTCCAAGCAGACGCTGGGGGCTCAGGCGCTGGCGGCGTCACCGGCCGGACCCAGCGAGGGCACCGATGAGCGCTACTGTGCGGTGGCCCGAAACGATGTGAAGAAGCAGGCGTTCCAGCCGACCCCGCGGCAGGTGGAATGGGCTGTGGACCAGGCTGTCGTCGGTGAGCTGCACGTCAACCGGCCGGTGAACTGGAAGAACACCGGCATGGACTCCTACACCCCCCAGGGGCTGTTCCCGCCGATCACCCTCGCGGGTGACCCCAACGGCACCCTCGACAACGAGGACCCGGATGTCACCGACCGCTGGCACATACCCTCGCAGGTATTGCTCGGCGTCACCGCGCAGGAATCCAACATGTGGCAGGCGACCCGCTTCGCCGTTCCCGGCGTCACGGCCAACAGTCTCATTGGCAACTACTATGGGACCCAATACACCGCCGACGGCGACCAGGCAGACCCCTGGCGGATCAACTTCTCCGAGGCAGATTGCGGTTACGGCATCACCCAGGCCACCGACGGCATGCGGCTCGCCGGCAAGACCAAAAAGGGCGAGACGGCGCTGCCGCCCGCCACGCAGGAGGCCGTCGCGCTGGACTACGCCGCGAACATCGCCTATGGCGCGACGATCCTGTCCCGCAAGTGGAACGATCTTCACGGCCAGAGCATGATGATCAATGACGGTCACCCGCAGTGGATCGAGAACTGGTTCCTCGCCCTGTGGGCGTACAACTCAGGTTTCTACCCGGCCGCCGACTCCGCCGGACACAAGGGGGTGGGCTGGACCAACAACCCGGCCAACCCGCTGTGGAAGGCCAACCGGGTACCGTTCCTCCAGCACGCCGTCGATCCGCACCTGGACGACTACTCCCACGCCGCGCACCCGCAGGACTGGCCGTACGAGGAGAAGGTCCTGGGCTGGGCCGCACGCCCGATCTCCGCGATGTTCGCGCCCGGCGACTTCCGGCCCGGTTACCTGGCCGCCTGGTGGAACAGTGACGCAGAGCGCTCCACAGTGAAGCCGCCGCTGGACACCTTCTGCGACGCGTCCAACTCTTGCGACCCGTCGAAGATCACGGACGACGACTCCAACGACCCCGGCCAGGGTGCCTGCACACTGGACTCCGGCGACAGCGACACCAATGACCACTGGCTGCACTGCTGGTGGAGCAAGTCCGCCGAATGGAAGAACTGTGACACCGGCGCCGAATGCGGACACCAGGTACACCGGTTCAACACCAGTTACCCGGAGCAGCCCGACGCCAACTCCTACCCGCCGCAGTGCAGCACCGGCCTGCCGGCAAACGCATTGGTAGTGGACGACGTTCCCGACGGCACAACCCCGGCGGGCTCGGATTCGCGCGGATGCGGGGCAGCGAAGTCCGACGGTGCATTCACTCTCACCTACCAGCCCTCCGACATCATGGATTCCGACACCGGGCAGACCATCACCACATACCCCGGCAAGGTCGACACCCACCAGATCGGCGCGGGCTACGGCAACCACTTCTGGTTCGCCCACACCCGGTCGGCCGAGTCGTACCCGCCGCCGGGTGACCGGATGAAGGTGACCGGTACCTGGAAGCTGGGCAAGGAGATCACCGACTACAGCGGGCAGGCCAAGGTCTATGCCTTCATCCCCGACCACGGGGCGCAGACCTCCAAGGCCGAGTACCGCATCAAGCACTCCGCCGGTGAGACGGTGAAGGCGATCGACCAGAGCTCCAACCAGTCCAACAAGTGGGTGGATCTCGGCGCGTACTTCTTCAACGGCATGACCCCCGAGGTCAGCCTGCACAACTTCAACGGCGGTGACGGGTCCGCGGACATCGCCTTCGACGCCATCGCGTTCGTACCCGGCGACTACTCCGGCATTCCCTCGGACCTGACCTTCGGCGACCCGGACATCACTGCCCCGGACCCGGCCCCGGTGGAGCCGCCCCAGAGCATTTCGGGCGACTACTTCAGTGTGCTTCCCACCGTCTCCGGTCTCTCCGGCGCCGCGCGCTCCGTGACCGGGCCGGAGGGGATGCGCCTGTCGTCCGCGCCGGCAACGGACCTCAAGTCCGCCAAGGCGTCGGTCGGTTCGGTGTCCACCATGTCGACTCTGAGCTGCTCCATCGGTACGAGGTCCTTGGACTACACCCGGACCGAGGCGTGTCTCGGGGACGACCTGCAGTTCAAGGGGACCACGACCGGCACGCCGAAGGCGAGCTTCGACCTCCGGCACGAGTTCCAGCTCGACCCGGACAGTGACACCTTCACCCAGACCGTGTCGGTCAAGCTGACGTCGATCTCCATTCCCTCGCTGACCCTGGACATCGACTTCGGCTGCCGTGGCTACTGCGAGAAGCAGACTCCGGTGTGGAGCGGTTCAAAGACCTTCGTCGCGGGCGACCTCCACACGGCCACGGTCACTCAGAAGATCAAGTGGAACAACACCACCGCTTCCGACGGCCGGATCAGCCCGTACCTGACGGTCAAGGGAACCGCGGGCAGTGAGACCAGCAACCCGATGACGGCTGAGAAGTCGGAGCTGGACGTCCGGTGCGACCGTGACGTGAAGGCCACTCCGGGCTGCGTCTTCAGCTCGTACAGGCCGACGTACGTCATGAACGAGAAGAAGTTCCCGGCGGCGGCCGCGCACGCCTGGCTGATCCAGAACAAGCTGCCCGGACACTACGGGTTGCGGGGCAACAACCCGCTGACCTTCCTGACCGAGGACGTCCTCGTGCCCGATCCTCCCACGAGCACGAAGAGCATCGTCGGCCACAACCGCGACGTGATCTGCCCGAAGGCATGGGAGCGCAGCAAGCTGGCGACGATGTCGCCCGAACTCGGTACCGGTGACGTGCCGAGCTGCGACGAGTTCCCCTTCGCGGCTAGCTGGCAGAGCGCCGCGATAAAGAAGGACTGGGGTGGGCAGAACCTGAAGGAGGTGTCCTCGGGCGAGGAATGCCTGAACACGATCGCCATCCGCGGCACGGACGGCCGGTGGAGCCTCCAGCCCGACCCGCGCTCCCACGTGCCGACCTGGACCGAGCCGTGTGGACGTTCCAGCATGTCGAACAACCAGAACACCCAGTCCATGAGCTACATGCCTGGCTGGCGCAAGCAGAACCGCGTCCTCGAAGGAGACAACTACTGGCTCGAGGCCAAGCGTCCTTCGTGACCGCTTGACCGGAACGGACAGCAGGGGCCCGGCCGCCATGGCCGGGCCCCTGCGGCGTGCAGGCACCAGGCTAGGGTTCCCTCCATGAACGACGGACTCGCTTGGCTGGACGACGAACTTGGCCGGAGTGGCTACGCCCTCACCATGGTGAAGGGCATCACCCCCGAGGCCCTCGCCGTGTATCTGGGCGCGCGGCCGGGCACGCTCATCGATCCGGAAACCACCCCGGGAGCCCTGGAGTTCTTCCACGGACCGGGATCGTCGAAGCTGCCGGACTGGGCGATGGTGGGCCAGGCGGCCGACGGCTGGGCGTTCGCCCTGGAGACGCCCGAGGCCGGGCACCGGGACGACCGCCTGGCCCCCGGAAGAGACCTCAGGGCGCGCCACACGGTCGTGGACATCCTCGACACCACCATGGACCCGCCGAACGTCACGGTGACGGTGGGCGGCGAGACAGAGTGGACGCTACGAGAGAACGGCACCGGCCACGTCGAGCACCCGGTGAGCCGGCGCCTGGTCGCGGAGGCCGGTTTCCTCGCCTACCCCCACGGCGTCTTCCAGGACGACGCATCCGAGAACACCGGGATACCGGACGTCTACCGGATCCTGGGCGACCACTATGGCCTTTCCCTGCCCCGGACCGCCGTGACGGAGAACCGCCTGCCTCACGTGTTCACGGAGCCCAGGACGCTCCTCCACGCGGAGGCGCGCTGCCCGGCCTGCGGCGAAACCCGGATGCTGCCCTACGGCAGCGGTACGAAGGAGCCCCGGCTAGTCTGCGTCTACTACAAGGTCCGCGACGTCCCAGGCTACCCGCCGCAGGGGTGCCCGGGCGAGGTCGCGAACGCGGTGCGCGGGGAACCCAACCCGAAGTACGAGAACCTGCGCCTTCCCGGCACCTTGTGAGGAGTGCGGCGCCCGCACTGAGGCGGGCGCCGCCGGGTTGCTGGGGGCGCGGCCTACAAGCATGAGCGTGGTGACGCCGACGCCGTGCGCTAAAGGGCGACACCACGCTGGTCAACCTGTTTCGCCACGCCGTGCAGGCAGCGTCCGAACGACGACGACTGGCTCACCTCGCGAGCCTTGGCCACATCATTACCAAGCAGCGCTCCGGTTTTGACGCCCGCACGTACGGATCGAAGACGACGCGGTCGTAGCCGTCGTGGGTGGCCGCGCGCACCCCGTCGACGCATATGTTGTCGCGGACCTCGGCCGAGGTCCGCGCGGGCGTCGCCGAGGCCACGGGAGCGGCGCCGAGCGTGGCGAGGCGGGCGGTTGCCGCCGGGGCGACGAAGCGGACGAGAACGCGTTGTGCGGTGCGCATGATTCCTCATTCTGTCGAGAGGGGAGATTCGGCCGGGTCACCAGCACCCGGATTCCAGATCGCGTGCCTGCGCGGGGCGAGAGGCCCTGCCGCAGCCGGCAGGGCCTCTCGCTTCCGGTCATGGGCTTGCTAGGCCGCCGCGTGTCCGAGGATGCGCAGCGAATACGTTTCGTACGTCCGGTGCAGGACCATCACCACGGGGCCCGAGGTGAATACTCCGCTGACGACGTACTCCTTCTTGTTCTTGGTCTCGGCAGCCCGCTCCTTGTACAGGGAGTCGGTTTCCCTCTTGGCCTGTTTGAGCCAGGAGGACGCCTTGGCGTGATCGATCCCCGCCACGTCCAGCTCGGTGCAGGCCGCGAGGAAGTCGAGAGCGCCGGACTTGTCCGTGCCGGTCCCGCACAGCAGGGATGACAGGTTCGTGTGGTCGGCGAATCCGGCTGACACCGTCGTTCCGGTGCCGCTTCCGGTGCCGCTTCCGGTTCCGCCGCGTCCGTGGATGTACGTTCTCATCTTCCCGTTGGGCATTTCCTGCTTGACGGGTTTGTCCAGGTTCAGCTTCCAGTCCTTCGCGAGCCGGGAGAGAAAGTCCTTCCCGGTGTACCCGGCAGCCATCGTGACCCCCGCGCCGATGCTGGGCCGGTCCTTTCCGGCCACCGCGTGCTTTGGCAAGTCGGTGGCAGGCGTCACGGTCGGCGTCTCGGCCGGCGACTCGGCCGGCGACTCGGCCGGCGTGCCGGACGGCGTGGCTGCGGCCTTGGGCGCCGCGGCCGTCGGACGCTCGGATGCCGCCGTCTTCTCTGGGGTGCTCCGGCTACAGGAGACGGCTCCCGCCGCACCGATGGCGACCGCCATCAGTACGACGGGGACGCGGAGGGCGGTGCGCATCACAGGCCGCCGTCGTTGAGGCTGCAGATGCCGGGGTCGGCGAAGGTGGCCGGAATGAAGCCGACCGCGTCGAACACCACGTTGTCGTCTCCGGTGGCACCCTTCTGGATGTTGTCCAGTTCGATCCGGCCGCCCTTCCAGAAGGTGAAGGTGCCCATCTCGACCCAGGTCTCCTCGCCCGCACTGCGAGTTCCCTGGTTGATGCTGCAGTGGTCGGGCGCGGCGCCGGCCGTGTTCTGGCCCGGGATGAAGTCGTACCCGATGGCCGCTTCGGCGCCGTGGCCCGGCAGGTGGACGAAGACCCGGTAGCGGTTGCCGGGCTGGTCGCCGGAGGGAAGCAGCTTCGGGTTGATCTGCCACCGGCCGGTGACCTTGTGGAAGATCTCCCCGTAGGGGTAGCTGTGTGTGAAGTACACGTGGTGGTCGTACCCGGCGCCGAGCTGGTGCAGGTCGATGTTGGCGATGTAGGGGGTCGCGCGGTAGGTGCTGTCGTCCCTCTGCATGGTGAAGTTGTCACCGGACTGGAGGGTGAACTTGCCGTCCCAGGCCCCCTCGAAGTCCCCGCAGTCGTAGGTGTCCTCGTGCTCTCCGAGGTCATCGATGACGATGGCGTTGGAGTTGCCGTTCGGCCAGTCGAAGCAGTTGCCGTGGTCGTACTTGCTCTGCAACTCGGGTTCCGACGAGCCGAGCGAGTAGCGGAGATTCTCGGTGCTGGAGTTGCTGCCGCTCTGCGAGCCGATCCACTCCGCGCTCTTGCCCCAGTAGCACAGGTTGTTCCAGCTCGGGCACGGGTCGGCCACGGCCGGGTCGCACGCGTTGGACGCGTCGCAGAAGGTGCCGTACGGGGGCGTCTTGAGGACGGACAGCGGCATGTCGGGCCGGACGTAGGACTCTTCGTTGTTCCAGGTCCGCTGGGGGTTCTCCGCCCAGCCGAGGATCTTCTCGGGATAATTCCACTCGCCGGGGCGGGACGCGTCGTCGTAGTTGTACCGCAGGAACGGGTCGCGGTCCGCCGGATAGCTCGGGTTGATCGGGTTGTTGAAGAAGCCCAGGCCGGCGTTGGACCCGACGGTGTAGACGCCGGAGTTGTAGCCCCAGAGCGCCATGTACCAGTTCTCGATGTAGGCCGCACTGCCGCTGTTGGCGTTCATGCCCAGACCCTTGAGCTGGTTCCACTTCTCGCCCAGGATACGCAGACCGGCGGCGATGTTCGCCGCGTAGTCCGTGGTGACGGCGCCCGCGTGCAGGGTGTCCAGCTGGTCCGGGTATGCCGAGTCCATGCCGGTCGTGACCTGGGCGATGCCGTAGCCGCAGTCGGCCGCTGTCACGTCGGGGTAGCCGTGGATGCCGTTCCCGTTCCCGAGCCAGTCGGACCGGGTGACGTTGCCCGAGTCACCGTTCATGGAGTGCCAGGACGCCTGCTTGAAGTTGGACTCCTGGGCGAGGATGCCCAGCATGACCTGCGCGGGAATCTCCCCTCCGCCGGTCAGGACCGGCTTGGGGAACAGACCCTGCGGGGTGTAGGCGCCGAGGCTGGTGTCGTGCCAGTCCGCCGGACGCGAGAGGGTCAGCTGGCCGTGGACCGCCTGGTCGACCGCCCACTCGACCTGGTTGGCGCTGGCCTGGAGGGCCTGCCGCTTGGGGTCGTTGCGCTTGACGATGCAGGGGGTCTCCATGCGCGGGATCTTGCCGATGACGGCCGCGCCGTTCCCGGACAGGCACTGGGTCTCGGGGGCGCCCTCACCGCAGGTGAGCGGATCGTCGTCATCGGACATGGCGAACGCGGTCGGGCCCATCGTCAGCGTCGTGTCCGACTTCGGCCGCTTGCGGTCGGCATCCACGAGTGTGGTGGCCTTCGCGCCCGTCCTCAACGCGGTCGCCTTGACGGTGAGCGATCCGGCGCCCTTGGCCAGGGACGAGCCGACGCCCTCGGTGACGCCCTTCATCTGTTCGGAGAACACCGAGTGGGTCACCAGATGACCGAGGCGCGAGATCCCGGCCACCCGGCCGTCCACGGCGTGCTTGGCGAGCCCTGGGGCCTTGCCGGTGTCGATGGCCTTCACGTCACCGACGACCGCGTCGCCCTTGGCCACGCGCAGCAGCTTCACCTTGCCCTTGGGCGCGCGGCCCAACTCGGTGAACTTCTTGCCGTCGAAGCGGGAGATGACGCTCTTCCCGCCGTCGACCGTGCCGATGTCCACGGCACCGTTCGCCGAGGCAGCCAGCGCGAACATGGGGCCGGGCACCTTGGAGAGCGTACGGGCGGACAGCTTCGTCCTCCCGTCGTCCTTGAGGTCGACCAGGTTGCCGGAGAGGACACCGACGGTGCCCTTCCCGGTGGGGGTGACGTGTGTCAGGAAGCCGTCGACGGTGCGGCGGGAGGAGACCGATCCGGTGGTCGCGTCGACCGAGATCACCGTGGTCCGGCCGGCCGACGTGTCCGTGGCGGAACTGGAGGTGAACGCCACGTCGTCGCCCGCACCGCAGCCCGGCGAGAAGTAGGCGAGCTGCACTCCGTCGGGAATCTCGGTGACCTTGCCGTCCGACAGGCGGATCACCGCGGCGAACGCGCCGCTCGCGTAGGCACCGGGCTTGTTGGACCAGACCGACGGGGCGTAGACCGCCGCCGCGTAGTTCCCCGAGCCGGTGGTGCAGACGTAGCCCGTCCACGGGCCGACGTCGGACAGTTCCTTGCGCTTGAGCCGGGCGATCTCGTAGAAGGAGAACCCGTCGCTCTCCCGCGCCGAAAGGATGTGCAGCCCCTCGGCGTCGCCGGTGGCCTGCACGATCTCATCGGCCGACGAGGTGTAGTCCGCCCCCAGGTCCTTGCCGGGCGCGGAGAACATGCGCGTTGTGTTCTCCGTGGCGGTGGGGGCCGGTGCGGGATCCGCGGAAGCCGGCGGGACCAGCGCGGCGGATGCCGCCACCACGCTCATGATGACCAGCGGATTCATGGACAAGTGGCGTATGAGACGTCTTTTCCGCATGATGCTCCTCACATCCAGTCCGTGCAGCTGCCGTGCAGGACCGCGAGGCTCGCGTCGACCGGCCAGTCGTTTTCCTTGGCGGGGCTCTGGATGGTGTATTTCGTCGGTGCGGGGTCGAACGCGGTATCGACGTCGTTCCAGCACGCCTTCGCCGTCGTCTTCTTCCAGTTCTGCATCTTGGTGTAGGCGCCTGCCACGCCGCTGCCGAGAACGGCCGGACTGTCACCGGCCTGAACACCGCCGTCGGGATCGCGTGTCGTCCACAGTGTCAGATACACGGAGGCGGGCGACGTATCGAGATCGCGTGAGACCTTTGCCCATACGCCCTGACACATCGGCGACCAGAGCAGCCGTACCGAGACCGACTCGTCCGCCATAGTCACCTGTTGAAGAATTTCGGCGTCATTGTCGCACCCCATCGCAATGGGGTCCTTTCCCGAGCACGTGTCCCGAAAGCAGTCGAATTCCGCCGCGGCCGGTGAGGCCGTGATTCCTTGGAGTACTCCGGCCAGCAGCGCCAGTGCTGCTGTCGTCGTCCCCCATCTACGTATGCCGTGCACACACATCACCTCAGACATTCCATGCCGCTCCGGGTGCCGGAGAGGCAGGCGCAGCCTATGTGAACGCGCCCGGGGCTTTGTGGAGTTATTGCGCCCCCACCTGCGCAGATGTCGAAGTTGGACATGTCGCCGCAGTGCACCTCAAAGGTGGTGAGAGGTCAGGGGAAAGGTGCGCCGGAGGGTGTTTACGTGACGATAGGTGCGGGTAGCCGACGACTTCCCGAAAGGTGATTGATGTGTACACGTACCACTTGTGAAGGTGCGCCTTTTGCCACTCCCTCAGGTGTGAAACCCCGGGAAGGGGGCCGCTGGCTCGGAGTTTCTGACGAGAATTGGCCGAAAAGGAATGACGGGCCGGTATCGGTCCGTCGCCGTCGGCCGGACGAGCGGGAGGGCGCGCATGCGCCGGGGTTCGATGCCCCGATACCCGCTCTCAGAAGGCGCGTTGTGAGCTTGATGGACGTGTACTGGCAGCCGTGGTCGGCGTGGTGAATGAGCTGTCCGGGCTCGATCTCGCGGGAGGCGAGGGCGTACTCGAGGGTGGACAGGACCAGGTCGGCGTCCGCGCGGGCGGAGGTCTCCCAGGCCACCACCCGGCGGGAGAACGCGTCGCGGATCGCGGACAGCCACAGCGGTCCCTCGGAGGTCGGGATCATGGTCAGGTCGGTGACCCACAGCCGGTTCGGCCCCTGGGCGGTGAAGTCCCGGTTGACGAGGTCCGGGGCGAGCGTGGCCTTGGGATCCCGGCGTGTGAAACCGCTCCGGCGCGGGCTGATACCCGCCGGATCGGTCTCGCGCATCAATCGCTCGACGCGCTTGCGGCCCACGTGGACGCCATCCCGTTTCAGTATGGCGTGCACGCGCGGTGACCCGTAGATGCCACCGGACTCGGTGTGGATCTCCTTGATCCGTTCGGTGAGCTCTACGTCGCGGCGCCGCCGCTCGCAGGGCTCATTCTCGGCGTGGCGCCAGCGGTATTAGGTGGAGGAGGCGATGTGCAGTTCACGAAGTACGCACTCGACTCCCAGGTGCGGATGCTCGTCGAGGAGCGCGGTTACCTGGGCCGGGTCGGGTCGAGTTGCGCCGCGAAAAACGCCGAGGCCGTCCGCAGTACGTCGTTCGCCCGCTTGAGCTGGACGTTCTCCTTCCGCAGGGCCACCAGCTCGGCGTGTTCATCGGTGGCCAGCCGGTCATCCCGCTCGCCGGCATCAGCCTCAGCCTGGCGGATCCAGCCCCGCAGGGCCTCCGGATGCACGCCGAGGTCGACGGCCAGCTTCTTGATCTGCGGCTTCGGATCCGAGGTGCGATACATCCGCACCGCACGCTCACGCAACTCCAGCGAGTACTTTCTGGGAGCAGCCATGGTCGATGTTCCTCTCATGAGAACCATCTGACCCTCTGTCACTCACTTCCGCATCTCGGGGGAACCTCATCCGCTTCGCGAAGCAGTCCTTGGGCTGGACCACTCCGAAACTCCATACGCCCGAGGCTGCGGACCGCTGGACCTGGATCCTGATCGTCGCGCACACCCAACTCCGCCTCGCCCGCCCGCTCGCCGCGGACCTTCACGGACTGTGTGAAAAGCCGAACGCGTCAGGCATTCAAGCACAGTCGAACTCACGGCGAAGCCCAACCAGAGCGCTCCAGCGGGGTCTCTCCTCATGGCTCCAGGAGAGGCCCCGCCTTGCCCATCGGCAAGTCCCTCGCCCTATCACCGATGCCGTCACACACGTCCTGTCACGCGCCTGTCACCAACACCGTCGACGCACCTGGACCACAAAGTGTAAACCCGCGTGAACAGCATCGAATTGGACCAGGTGGACGTCAGAAGACGGTTCTGCCTACCTGTGCCATGTGGGACCGGAAACCGCCAGCGTCTGCCTCGCAAACTCAACTCCGTCAGCCGCCGACGGGGGCGGGCAGAGCCGATCTCATACAGGGGCGTGACATGGCGTGCCGATACCTGCGAGCAATCCGGAATTCGAAGGGTGCGCCACGCCTCAGCAGGGCCGTCAGAAGCAAAGCGACTAGAGTAATGCGTCGAATTCGCCCATTACCCGAACTCGCACCACGCGAGGAACCCCCCAGGAGAGCGCTGGTCGGGCAGGGCGGGCATCAGCAGTCCCCAACCCCAGCAATCTGATTACGCATCAGTAAGGTCAGCAAAGGGTCAGCAAGTGTTTGATCAGACCTGGTCACAGATGCCAACACGTGCAAGTGCCGACCGCCCTAGGAACCGCCCTACGGGAGGCACAGCTGCGCCCCTCCGCCGTGCTGACGGGGGACGCAGCGAGCGCACGCGACAGGGAGCGCCGGAGAACACATCACTCCAGGTCAGCGCACCCGTCCCCGCGGTTTCAGCGCCACCGGCGACAGTGCGGGAGCAGACAGCCGGTCACCGTCGTAGCCGTGAACCTCACCGAAGCGAGAGCCCTCCGCCCACGCCCGGCGGGCCTCCGCGATTTCCTCGTGGGAACGCCCGATGAAGTTCCACCACATGACGATCTCCTCCTCGAAGGGCTCACCGCCCACGAGCATCAGACCGGCATCGGATTCCGCGCGCAGCGGGAGTTCCGTGCGGCCGCAGCCGAGATAGAGCATCGAGCCAGGCAGGACGGGCACGCCGTCGACCTCGGCCTCGCCGGACATCGACAGCACGGCGTACTCGAAGTCGGGGTCGAGCGGGAGCCGCGCCTCGGCGCCCCGGCTCAGGGCCAGGTCCGCGCCGACGATCGGGGTGTACGTGGTGCCGGGCGAGGTCGCACCGTCGAGGTCGCCGAGGATCACGGTGGCGGTGAGGCCCGGGGCGGTGACCGTCGGCAGGTCGGAGTGGTGCTGGAAGTGCGGCTCGACGTGGCGGTGGGCGTCCGGGAGAGCGACCCAGAGCTGGGCACCGTGCAGCAGCGCGGCGTGCGACCTGGGGCTCTCCTCGGAGTGGCTGATCGCCCGGCCGGAGGTCATCAGACCCAGTTCGTACGGGCGGATCGTCGCCAGGCTGCCGAGGCTGTCGCGGTGCAGGACCTCGCCCTCGTGCAGCCAGCTGACCGTCTGCAGGCCCATGTGGGGGTGGGGCGGCACCTGCATCCCTGGTTCGTCCGTGATGTCGTCGGGGCCGTAATGATCGACGAAGGCCCAAGCCCCGACCATGCGGCGGCCCAGGTTGGGCAGCAGTCTGCGCACTTCGGTGGACTCCCCCAGCTTCACGCGGCGCGGGGCGAGGAGTTCACGTACCGGTTCGGCGACGACGAAGCCGCGCCCTCCACAGACGGAGAGTGCGGCCTGGCGATCGAGATTGCTCATGGCGCTCAACCTATTCCCATGCGAGTCCGGGCGGGCGGCGCCCACGCCGAATATTTAGTGGAATGTTAAACGATCTCTTGATGTTGTGGCGATTGGACGCGTACGGGACCGGCCGTGCCGCGGGCCTCGACCGAGGAGGACGAATGAGCGACACCTACTACGAGTTCGGTACCGCCGCCGAGCGGTGGGAGCGGGCACAGTTCTTCTTCGAGTCGAAGGAGTACACGGTCGCGGCCCGGATTCTGGGCGGGCTCGTCGAGGAGGTCCCTGAGCAGGTCGCGCCACGGCTGCTGCTGGCCAGGGCCTACTACCACTCCGCGCGGCTCGTCCGGGCCGAGACGGAGCTGCGAGCGGTGCTGGAGCTCGATCCCGTCGAGTACTACGCACGGCTGATGCTCGGTCGCACCCTGGAACGGCAGGGACGCCAGACGGAGGCGGCCACGCACCTGCGGGTCGCGGCCGCGCTGTCCGGGGACTTCACCCCGGCCGGTGGCGAGTAGACCGCGGACCCCTCAACACCCGTGCGGACAGCGGGAATCCGAGCCCGTTCGGATCGTACGAGATACGGCTTCGCGACGACGGGCCGGTGATCGGCGGGGTGGGTCCCACGGAACACCCGACGAGTACCGGCGCGTCACGATCGGATAGGGACTCGTGCCGTCGGTCCGGTCCAGGGCGTGGGGTACGACTCCGAGGCGCTCCGCGCGCTGCCGCGGTTCGCCCGTGACCGGGGCATCGCCTGCGTGCACGGGGACGCCGGTCTGGACAACGTCGCATCCCCGGCGCGTCCTGGCCGCCGCGGGCATGCGTCTCGTACGGGAGGACTCCCTCCTGCAGCACTCTCGGGTGGGCCGCGACGGGCCCGCAGGGCGGGAGTGAGGCTGGACACGGCAGAACCCGCGGGGTTTCCCCGCGGGTTCTGCCGTACCACTGCCGAGATTCATTCCGGCAGGCGCATCAGCGTGCCCAGACCGGACATGTCTATGCGGGACAGGCGTATGCGGAACAGGCGTGTACGCGTATCGACCTGCGCCGACTCGTGTCCGGGATCGGTCAGCCTGCGGCGGCTGCGGCTCGGTCCGCCGTTCCGCGTCCGGCCGTGACCGCCCCGGCCCTCGGCACCAGCAGCCGTTCGGTGAGGTAGCCGAAGACCAGGCCGAAGGTGGTCCAGAGGGTGAACTGGACCGCGAGCGTGGCCAGCCGGAACTGCCACAGCAGGGCGGCCGGGAAGTCCTTTCCGACCTCGTTGAACGAGGGCAGGAAGGCATAGGCGAGGCCGATGAGCAGGACGTAGCCGGCCGCTGCGGTGATCGTCGCGTTCCAGGCGCCCAGGCGGGGAGCCAGCCGCTTGCCGATGATGACGGCGGCGACGGCCAGCAGCACGCTGAGAGCGACCATCAGGAAGAACAGCGTGGTGCGCTTGCCGATGGTGTCGGGGTTGCCGACAGCCGGCGGGTTCGCCGGGTACTTCAGGAACGGCACGATGTACACGGTCAGCAAGGCCGCTCCCGCGATCAACGCCGCTGTGGCCCGCGGGCCGAACCGGCCCATCCGGCCGAGCGCGTAGCAGAAGACGAGTGCGGCGATGCCGCCGATGGCCACCCCGAAGACGAGTACGCCGGTGGCGAGGCCCGCGGTGGACTGCATGGTGCGGCTGACCAGTTCCTCGCCGCCGCCGTGGTCGTGGCTGTGCGTCTCTTCGAGGGCGATGGCCGCGTCCACCCGGGACTCGCCGAGGAAGTAGGCGACGAGCAGGGCGAGCGCGCCCGCGACGAGGCCGGCCAGCATGCCGCGGACCAGCAGAGCTCTGACAGATATGGAGTTCATGAGGGATTCCCCTGGATCAGCCCGTTGGGTCAGTGGCAGGGGAAACCGAGCAGGTGACGGCCGTCGTGGACCCACTCGTGCACGCCTTCACCGGAGATGAGGGCGGTGGCGCCCTGCTCGGCGCCGACGAAGTACAGCAGGATCAGCATGACGATGCCGAAGAAGACCGCCCAAGGGGCAATGGCCTTCAGTGAGATGGGGGTGATGGCGGGTGCGCCGGTGGCGGGGGCAGCAGTCTGTGCCATGGCAGAACCTCCTGGGGGAACACGCGTCCCGATCGTGGTGCCTGAGACGAAGGTGCTGGGTCTGACTTCCCGCACAGGTACGGGTTCACAGTGGCGCGACCGTGCCGGATTCTCACCGGACTTCCGTCACACCCTCGTCATGTCGTCGCGACGATACCGTCTGGGCGCGGGCGCCGCCATGGTGTCACGGGCGGACCTGAGGCCGCGGACGCCATGGTGTGCTTGGCCAAGTGGCCACAGTTCAGGGAGTTGAGAGCGGTAATGACAGTACGGGTGATGTTGATCTCACCAGCGATGAACGCCGCACTGCGTGAGGCCCGGTTCGCGAGTGACGCACCGCTCGACGGCTCCGGGCTCCGGCAGGCCCACGCCGCCGCGGACGCGGTGCCTGACGCGGACCTGTGCCTGCGGGGTCCGTCCCTGCGCTGCGCCGCCACCGCGGACGCGCTCGGGCTCCGGTCCGATACCGAGCACGCCCTCCGGGACTGGGAGATGGGCCGCTGGTCCGGCGCACGACTGGCCGAGGTAGGTGCGGACGAGCCGGATCAGGTGGCGGCCTGGCTGGCGGATCCGTCCGTCGCTCCGCACGGGGGCGAGTCGCTGCTGGACCTGTGCGCCCGAGCGGGCGCGTGGCTCGACTCCCTGAACGGCAGTGATTCCGGGCGGGTGCTGGGGGTGGCCGAGCCCGCCGTGATCCGCGCCGCGGCCGTCCATGCGCTGGCACTCCCGCCGCAGGTCTTCTGGCGGCTGGACGTGGCCCCTCTGACGGTGACGGAGTTCAGCGGCAGGTCGGGGCGGTGGAACCTGCGCTGCGGCCGGCCACTCACCCCGGAGCCGCGGAGCTGACGACCGTACCGAAGGGGCGGTCGACTCGGTGCGTGCAAGAACTGTGGCCCGTACGGAGCCTTGACACAGTCTTGGTTCACTTCTTAAATCACGTAGTGAACTAAGGCCCCAACTCCCCCACGTGGCCACCATGCCCCCACTTGTCATATGCATGGCTAGTCACTTTTCCTCCGTCCTGTACGGAAAGGAAATTCCATGAGTTCCCCCCACCTGAACAGGCGCCTCCTGGTCTCCGCACTTTCGGTGCTCGCTCTCGTGTCGGCCACCTCCGGCTTCGCTTCCGGCGCCCCCACGCCGTCTCCCGCGGCACAGGGATCCGTCACGGCCCAGGCGTCCGCCGCCGCCGCGTCGTTCACCGACGACTTCGACGGCGCCGCGGGCTCTGCCGTGGACGGCAGCAAGTGGCAGACCGAGACCGGTGACAACGTCAACAACCACGAGCGGCAGTACTACACGGCGGGCAACAGCAATGCCGCACTGGACGGCCAGGGTCATCTGGTCATCACCGCGCGCAAGGAGAACCCGAACAACTACCAGTGCTGGTACGGCACCTGCCAGTACACCTCGGCCCGGCTGAACACCTCCGGCAAGTTCACCCAGGCCTACGGCCATGTCGAGGCCCGGATGAAGATCCCGCGCGGCCAGGGCATGTGGCCCGCCTTCTGGATGATCGGCGACGACATCGGACAGGTCGGCTGGCCCAACTCCGGCGAGATCGACATCATGGAGAACGTCGGCTTCGAACCCTCCACCGTCCACGGCACCCTGCACGGACCCGGCTACTCGGGCGCCGCCGGCATCGGCGCCGGATACACCCTCCCCGGCGGCCAGGCCTTCGCCGACGACTTCCACACCTTCGCCATCGACTGGGCCCCCAACTCCATCTCCTGGTCCGTCGACGGCAACGTCTACCAGCACCGCACCCCCGCCGACACCGGCGGCAACACCTGGGCCTTCAACAAGCCCTTCTTCCTCATCCTCAACCTCGCCGTCGGCGGCTACTGGCCCGGCGACCCCGACAACAACACCACCTTCCCCCAGCAACTCGTCGTCGACCACGTACGCGTCACCACCAGCGACAGCCAGCCCCCGGCCTGAGCACGCCATGGTCCCGCCGCGCCAACTGCACGGCGGGACCATGCGCCCGGACGGGACATGGACATATGGGGCGGGACATGGGCGTGTGGCCGGGCAGGACCGTGTCCGGGCTCGGCCGGCCGCGCTACGCGCCCCGGTACGTCTCCAGGAGCCGCAGCCAGATCTCGCTGATCGTCGGGTAGGCGGGGACCGCGTGCCAGAGCCGCTCGATCGGGACTTCCCCCGCGACCGCGACCGTCGCCGAGTGCAGCAGTTCGCCGATCCCTGGGCCCACGAAAGTGACCCCGAGCAGGATCTCCCGGTCGAGGTCGACGATCATGCGGGCACGGCCCCGGTAGCCGTCCGCGTACAGGCCGGCGCCCGCCACCGCTCCGAGGTCGTGATCGACGGCCCGGACCCGGTGTCCGGCCTGTTCCGCCTCGGCGAGGGTGAGGCCGACCGAGGCGGCCTCCGGGTCGGTGAAGACGACCTGGGAAACGGCCGCGTGGTCGGCGGTGGCCGCGTGGGCGCCCCAGCGGTCGGTCTCCAGCAGCGGGATGCCCTGGGCCCGGGCGGCGATCGCGGCTCCGGCGATGCGGGCCTGGTACTTGCCCTGGTGGGTCAGGAGCGCCCGATGGTTGACGTCACCGACGGCATAGAGCCAGTCGGTGCCCTCGACCCGGCAGCTTTCGTCCACGGTGAGCCAGGAACCGGGCTTCAGGTTCACCGTCTCCAGTCCCAGGTCATCGGTGCGCGGCGCGCGGCCGGTGGCGAAGAGGATCTCGTCGGCCTCGACACTTTCGCCGTTGTCGAGTTCGACGGTGACCGGTCCGTCCGGGGCCGGGCGCCGCAGGGAGGTGGCCGAGACGCCGAAGCGGACATCGGCTCCGGCCTCGGTCAGCGCCTCCGCGACCAGCTCACCGGCGAACGGCTCCATCCGGGGCAGCAGCCCCTTGCCGCGGACCAGCATGGTGACCTCGGCGCCCAGGGCGCCCCACACGGTTGCCATCTCCACGCCGACCACTCCCCCGCCGACGACGACGAGCCGTCCGGGCACCTCCTTGGCGCTCGTCGCCTCACGGCTCGTCCAGGGACGGGCGTCGGCGATGCCGGGCAGAGCGGGCACCACGGCCCGGCTGCCGGTGGACACGGCGACGGCGTGCCGGGCGGTGAACCGGTGCTCCGCGCCGTCGGGCGCCGTGACGGAGACCTCCTTCGTTCCGGTCAGGCGGCCGATGCCGCGGTAGATGTCCGCGCCGATGCTCTCCAGCCAGGCCACCTGCCCGTCGTCCTTCCAATGGGATGCGTACACGTCCCGGTGGGCGAGGACGGCCGCGGTGTCCAGCGGCCCCTGTACGGATCCGGCGAGGCCGGGGACGCGACGGGCGTCGGCGCGGGCGACGACCGGGCGCAGCAGGGCCTTGCTCGGCATACAGGCCCAGTACGAACACTCACCGCCGATGAGCTCGGACTCCACGATGGCGGTGCTCAGCCCGGCGGCCCGGGCCCGGTCCGCCACGTTCTCACCCACCGGACCTGCACCGATGACCACGACGTCGTACTCCACAGACTCCACAGCATGTGTCATGAGACCCATTTTGGTCGCGGGTGTGCGCGACGGCCACATGGGCAGGCGGAATAGCGCAAGCACAGACACCGTTGTCCGGGGACATATCGGCACGGGCACAGGAAGAGGTAGCAGAGCATGAGCACCGTAGAGCTCACCAAGGAAAACTTCGATCAGGTCGTCAGTGCGAACGAGTTCGTCCTGATCGACTTCTGGGCTTCCTGGTGCGGCCCGTGTCGGCAGTTCGCGCCGGTCTACGACTCGGCGTCCGAGCGTCACGCCGATCTGGTCTTCGCCAAGGTCGACACGGAGGCGCAGCAGGAGCTGGCCGCGGCCTTCGAGATCCGTTCGATTCCGACGCTCATGATCGTCCGGGACAATGTGGCGGTCTTCTCGCAGCCGGGCGCGCTGCCCGAGGCCGCGCTGGAGGACGTCATCGGCCAGGCCCGGAAGCTGGACATGGACGAGGTCCGCAAGTCCATCGAGGACCAGCAGAAGGACCAGAAGTAGGCGCAGAAGCGGGCGCCGGAGCGGGTGGCTCGCGGACGTTTGAGGGGCAGTCGGGGCCCGGCCGTTGGCGGCCGGGCCCCGGCCCCGTTTCCCGCGAGCCGCCTCAGTCGTCGTTCTTCTCCGGGCCGCTCTCGGGGCCGTTCCCCGGGCCGCTCTCCGGGCCGCGCCTCTCCGCGATCCGGGCCGAGAGTCCGTAGTCGATTTCCGAGCCGTCGACCAGCAGGGCCTCGACGGTGTGCGTCGCCGGGTCGATGTCCGCCACCATGCCGTCGCCGGAGTAGCGGGGGTACCCCGACTCCCCCGTCTCCCCGGTCGCCTCCACGACCGCCGAGCGGATGGCCTGGCCGGGGCCCCCGGTGCCGGAGTTCCCGGTCTCGGTGAACTCGGGCACCAGGAGGATCTCGTAACTCTGCGGATGGCTCATGGTCATGACGCTAGGCAAGGGATGTCCGCCGCGCACGTTGCCGCGCGGGCGGGCGGGCTCAGCTGGATTCCCGGTGGACGGCCGTGGCCCGCAGCAGGTCGTGGCGCTCGGGTTCCTTACCGGGACGCCGCACCAGGCGGTCGACCAGATCGGCGAGCGGCTGCACCGTATCCAGTTCCATCCGTACGCTGCTGAGCCTGGGCCTCAGCAGCCTCCCCAGCATCAGATCATCCGCGCCCACCACGGCGGTTTCGCCTGGTACCTCGATGCCGGCGTCCTGCAGCGCCCGCATCAGGAGCATCGCGTGGAGGTCGTCGTAGGCGAAGACGGCGTCCAGGCCGAGTGTGCGCCAGCGGGCGGCGAGCGCGGCGGCGGATTCCTCGTCGTGGTGCAGCGGCAGTGGCTCGATCCGGGCCGTGCCGGCCGACGCGGCCTGCCGGGCACCGGCGAGTCTGGGTTCGGCGAACAGTGCCAGGGCGGGTTCCTCGGGCATGACCACGCCGATCCGGCGCCGGCCGCGCTCCATCAGGTGCCGGACCGCGCAGCCGCCGACCTGACGCTGATCCATGATCAGGGCGTGGGCGCCCGCCACCGGTTCCGGTCCGAGCGTGAACACCGCCTTGGCACCGGAGCGCCGGAGAACGGCTATGCCCTGCGGGGTGAGGGGGACGGAACCGGGTGCGATGACGGCGACGGGCCGGAGCTCGGCCCAGGCGCGGGCCGCGTCCTCGGCGTCGAGTCCGAGGGAGCCGTACTGGACCACGGTGTAGTCGAGGCGGCGCAGACCGGCTTCCAGCTCGTGCAGGAAGTGGTGGTGCAGCGGAGCGGCCGGGAAGTTCCCGGTGGGCAGCAACACCATGCGGGAGTGTCCGGCGCGCAGGCTCCGGGCGGCCGCGTGCGGTACGTAGCCGAGTTCGGTGGCCGCCTCCCGCACGCGGCGGCGGGTCGGATCACTGATCCGGACGGCCGCGTTGTTGTTCAGTACGTACGACACGGTGGCCCGGGACACCCCGGCGAGCCGCGCCACATCGGCGCTGGTCGGGACGGGGCCTTCGGTGGGCTGCTCGGGTAACTGACTCATGGCGTCGGGCAGTCTTACAGACCCGGGCCGCAGGGGTGCGCTCCGGCCCCCGTACCCGTGTGTGAACCTCGGGAAGAGGTCCGTACCGGGGCCGGTCGCCCGGCGTGGTCCGGATGGGTGATGGCTGGTCAGGGTGTCGGCCGTGGGCCCGTTGTGCGGGACCCGCTCCACGCGAGCGGCCGTACGGGTTCTACGGTGTTGCGATGACCATCCAGCACCGCAGCGACATCAATGACGGTTCGCCCGACTCCCCCGGCCGTACCGGTCCCGGCGCCACTTCCCAGGCCGACCCGCACGACGTGGGCCCGGTCCGCGCCGTGTACGCCCCCGACCGGGACGGCGCCCCCGACCCCGGCGAAATCGTCTGGACCTTTGTGCCGTTCGAGGAGAACGACGGACGCGGCAAGGACCGCCCGGTTCTAGTCGTGGCACGTGAGGCGACGGGCACCCTGCTCGCCGTACAGCTCTCCAGCAAGCAGCACGACCAGGACCGCGAATGGGTGGCGTTGGGGGCCGGCCCCTGGGACAGCTCGGGCCGCCCGTCCTGGGTCGATCTGGACCGGGTGCTGCGGGTGCACGAGGCCGGGATGCGACGCGAGGCGTGCGCCCTGGACCGGGACAGGTTCGACCTGGTCGCCGGGCGGCTGCGGGAGCTCTACGGCTGGAGGTGACGGCTTCCGCGGCCCGTCACGTCGATGGGCGCCCCGTCATGTCCCATGGGTGCCCTTGCGACCGTGCCGGGCCGCGGACCCGAACGGCCCAGACCGGCCACGCCGGATGATGTCGAAGCCTATGGCTCAACGTCAGCGTTACGGTCGGCCACCACCTCGAACGTGCCATCGAAGGCTGCCCTGGTGGGCGATTCGCCGTCGCGGTCGAGAATGCCGAAGACGACCTGCTCGAAGTGGCCCGCGAACCGGCCGCCGTCAGTGAGCAGGGTGCGGAAGACGCCCGCCACCTCGGCCGGGTCGTTCTGGAACACACCGCACCCCCAGGCACCCAGCACCAGCCTGCGGTATCCGCGTACCGCCGCGACCTCCAGCACCCGCTCGGCCCGTGAGGCGAGCGCGGCGGGAATGAGGTGCGCCGACTCGGGGGCAGTACGCCGGATCACCCCGGCGTTGGGGGCGGGCGAGGTGAGGAATCCCGCCGTGTACGGGGTGTCGAGCAGTCGGCCGCGGTCGTCGCGGAAGACCGGCACGCCCGGTGAGTGAATGACCCGGTCGGTGTAGAAAGCACTGCGTCCGGCGCGATGGTGCGCGTAGTACTCCGGGGCCCGGCGCAGGGTGGCGTACAGCGCTGAGCCGCGGCACAGCGCCTCCTCCTGCGCCTGGGCCCCGTTGAGGTATCCGCCCCCGGGGTTGCGGGCGGAGGCGTAGTTCAGGACGGCCACCTTGCCCGGCCGTTCGCCGGTCATCCGGGCGGCCGCCCGCAGGCTGCTCTCCCCGGTGACCTCGATGACCGGTGTGCGGTCACGGTCCAGCGCCGCCACCGCAACCGGCTCGGGGCCGTACAACCTGGTCCCCGAGAGGGCGGCCGTCAGGGCCCGCACGATGCTCACTTCCCGCCCCTGCGGCGTGCGGTAGAAGCCCGCCTCGACAATGGACTCGGTCTCACGCGCGATGCCGCGCAGCCGGGCGCTCACCGTTCCTCCCCCTTATGGTGCATACAGGGCATGATCGACGCCCTCGAACCATGAACGCAACCGAATTTCCGACGCACAGGGGCACTCTTGTGCGAACTCCCGGCAGGGGTTTGGGTAGTACGGACGCACCGGAAAAGGAGGCCCGGCATGTCACCCGACACACCCGGCGGCCACGGTCCGCCCGGCCACACCACGCCCCTCGACGAGGGCGAGGCGGAGGACTTACTGCGCGGCATCTGCTTCAAAACGGGACCGCCGCACATCGTGGGAGTCGAGCTCGAATGGCTCCTGCACGATCGCGACCACCCACGAAGTCCCGTCCCGCACCACCGTCTCGAAGCGGCCGCAACCGCCGTCCGGGCGCTGCCCCTGAACGCCGCGGTCACCTTCGAACCCGGCGGCCAGCTGGAGCTCAGCTCGCGCCCCGCGGATTCCCTCATGGCGTGTGTCAACGACACCGCCGCCGACCTCATCGCCGTACGTGACGCGCTCGGCCGACTGGATCTCGCTCCGGTCGGAATCGGCGTCGATCCCTGGCAATCGCCCCGCAGGCTGCTGCGCGAACCCCGGTACGACGCCATGGAGGTCGCCCTCGACCGGTGGGGGCCGGCCGGCCGCGCCATGATGTGCACGACCGCGTCCGTCCAGGTGTGCCTGGACGCCGGGGAGGAGGAGCCCGGTCCGCTCGGGTACGGGCGGCGCTGGCAACTGGCCCATCTGCTGGGTGCGGTGCTGGTGGCGGTGTTCGCCAACTCGCCGTTCCGGCAGGGCATGCCGACGCCGTGGCGGTCGACGCGTCAGTCCCTGTGGACCGACCTCGACCCGCTGCGCACACTGGCCCCCGCCGGTCAGCTGCCGCCCCGCGACGCCTGGGCCTCGCACGTCCTCGACACCCCGGTCATGTGCATCCGTGGCGAAGCGGGGCCGTGGGCCGTGCCCGAGGGGCTCAGCTTCCGGGACTGGATCCGCAGCGGGGTGCCGCGGGGTCCGGTCCGGGCCGATCTCGACTACCACATCACCACGCTGTTCCCGCCGGTCCGGCCGCGCGGGCACCTGGAGCTGCGCATGATCGACGCGCAGTCGGGTGACGACGGGTGGCTGGTGCCGCTCGCGGTCACCACTGCCCTGTTCGACGACCCGGAGGCCGCCGAGACCGTGTACCGCACCGTCAAACCACTGGCCGAAACCGCGGGGCCGCTGGCCGCTCCGCGCAATCCGCTCTGGCTCCGAGCCGCCCGTGACGGACTGACCGATACCGAACTGCGGGTGGCGGCCGCCGCGTGCTTCGAGCTGGCCCTGGAGGCGCTGCCCCGGATGGGCGCGACGCGGGCGGTGCGGGACACGGTGGCGGGCTTCCACGACCGTTACGTCGCGCGGGGCCGGTGCCCTGCCGACGATCTCCGGGAGCTGTTCGCCCCCGACCGGGCGGACGGCCGGTACGACCCGAAGGGGACCCCCTCATGACCGACTCCCCCGCACCTTCGCCGAACAGGCCACGGAGTCCGGAGGCACAGGACGCCGAGGTGCTCCGTGAGCGCGCGGTCGCCGCACTCCTCACCGCACGCGAGCGCACCACACTCCTCACCGACAGCGTGGACGACCACGAACTCACCGCCCAGCACTCACCGTTGATGTCGCCGCTGGTCTGGGACCTCGCGCACATCGGCAACCAGGAAGAGCTGTGGCTGCTGCGCGGCGTCGCCGGGCGGGAGGCGATGCGCCCGGACATCGACGGACTGTACGACGCGTTCGAGCACCCACGCGCCACCCGCCCGTCCCTGCCGCTGCTGGCCCCCGCCGAGGCCCGGTCGTACGCCGCCGAGGTGCGCGGCCGGGCCTTGGACGTGCTCGGATCGACACCGCTCGGCGGCCGTCCCCTGGTGCAGGAAGGATTCGCCTTCGGGATGATCGCGCAACACGAACAGCAGCACGACGAGACCATGCTGATCACTCATCAGCTGCGTTCGGGGCCCGCCGCACTCAGCGCCCCCGAGCCGCCCCTGGCCACCGATGCGGCCTCGCTCGCGGCCGAAGTACTGGTTCCGGGCGGCCCGTTCACCATGGGTACCTCGACCGAACCCTGGGCGCTGGACAACGAACGCCCCGCGCACCGGCGCGAGCTGCCCGGGTTCCACATCGACACCGCCCCCGTGACATGCGGGGAGTACCGGGCGTTCATCGAGGACGGCGGCTACACCGAGCAGCGCTGGTGGGCACCCGAGGGATGGGCGATGGTCCGTGAACACGAGCTGACGGCACCGCTGTTCTGGCACCGGGACACCGGACAGTGGCTGCGCCGCCGCTTCGGCGTGACCGAGCCGGTACCGGCGGACGAACCGGTGCTGCACGTCAGCTGGTACGAGGCGGACGCGTACGCGCGCTGGGCCGGACGCCGGCTTCCCACCGAGGCGGAATGGGAGAAGGCGGCCCGCCACGACCCCGCATCCGGGCGATCCCTGCGCTATCCGTGGGGCGACGAGGACCCGACACCGGAGCACGCCAACCTGGGCCAGCGCCATCTGCGGCCCGCTCCCGCGGGGGCGTACGCCGCCGGGCGGTCGCCCTGCGGCGCCGGGCAGTTGATCGGTGACGTGTGGGAGTGGACGTCGAGCGACTTCCAGCCCTACCCGCGCTTCGCGCCGTTCCCGTACCGCGAGTACTCGGAGGTGTTCTTCGGCCCGGGGCACAAGGTACTGCGCGGCGGGTCGTTCGCGGTGGACGCGGTGGCCTGCCGGGGTACGTTCCGCAACTGGGACCTGCCGGTCCGGCGGCAGATCTTCTCGGGCTTCCGCACCGCGAGGGATGCCTGATGTGCCGTCATATCGCCTACTTGGGGCCGCCGGTTCCGCTGGGCGAGGTGCTGACGCGACCCGCGCACTCCTTGGTGCGCCAGTCCTGGGAGCCACGCCGGCAGCGGTACGGGACGGTCAACGCGGACGGCTTCGGCGTCGGCTGGTACGCGCCCGGGGACCCGGTCCCCGGACGTTACCGGCGGCAGGGACCCGTCTGGGGCGACCGGACGTTCACCGATCTGGCCAGGGTGGTGCGCAGCCATGCCCTGCTCGCCGCGGTCCGGGACGCCACGGAGGCCGATCCGGACGGCGAGGCCGCGGCAGCGCCCTTTGCCGAGGGCGGGCTGCTCTTCAGCCACAACGGCGCGGTGAAGGGCTGGCCCGGATCGATGGCGCCGCTCGCGGCGGCGCTCCCCGCATCCGAACTGCTCAGGCTCACCGCGCGCTGCGACTCGGCGCTGATCTGGGCCCTGGTGCAGCACCGGCTCGCGGCGGGCGACGCGCTCCCACAGGCCGTCACCGACACCGTGCTGGAGGTCGCCGAGGCGGCGCCCGCCTCCCGGCTCAACCTGCTGCTCACCGACGGCGGCACCATCGTGGCGACGGCCTGGGGCGACACCCTGTGGCAGCTGTCCGAACCCGGCCGGCACGTGGTCGTGGCCTCGGAGCCGTACGACGACGATCCGCGCTGGCGCGAGGTCCCCGACCGCACTCTGCTGACCGCGACCCGCGCCGAAGTCCTGCTGACCCCGCTCAAGGAGCCCACCGAGTGAGTCCCCTTCTGCTGACCCGCACCCTGCCGGTGGACGCGACGGACGCGGCGCTGCGCGCCGATGTCCTGCACGGCCTGACCCACCGCCCGAAGACGCTGCCGCCCAAGTGGTTCTACGACGCCCGCGGCAGTGAGCTGTTCGAGGAGATCACCCGGCTGCCCGAGTACTACCCCACACGTGCCGAGCGGGAGATCCTGATCGACCGGGCCGACGCGATCGCCGCCGCGTCCGGCGCCCGGACCCTGGTGGAACTGGGCTCGGGGTCCTCGGAGAAGACCCGGCATCTGCTGGACGCCCTGCCGGAGTTGCACACCTACGTGCCGGTCGACGTGAGCGAGAGCGCGCTGCGCGGGGCGGCCGAGGCGCTGCTGGAGGAGCGGCCCGGCCTGTCCGTGCACGCGCTCATCGCCGACTTCACGGGCGCGCTGTCGCTGCCCGGAACCCCGGGGCCTCGGCTGGTCGCGTTCCTGGGCGGCACCATCGGCAACCTGCTGCCGCAGGAGCGGGCCGCGTTCCTGGCGTCGGTACGGTCGCTGCTCTCCCCCGGTGACAGCCTGCTGCTCGGAACGGATCTGGTGAAGGACGAGGAGGTGCTGGTGGCCGCGTACGACGACGCCTCGGGGGTGACGGCGGCGTTCAACCGGAATGTGCTGTCGGTCGTCGACCGGGAGCTGGGCGCGGACTTCCAGCCTGCCGACTTCGAGCACGTGGCCCGGTGGAACCCCGAACAGGAGTGGATCGAGATGCGGCTGCGGGCCCGCCGGGATCTCATCGTGAAGATTCCGGAACTGGATCTGGTGGTGCCGTTCGAGGCCGGTGAGGAGCTGCGGACCGAGGTGTCCGCGAAGTTCCGCAAGGAGGGCGTACGGGACGAACTGGACCGGGCCGGACTACGCCTTGCTCAGTGGTGGACCGACTCGGCGGGCCGGTTCGCGCTGTCGCTGGCCACGGTGGACTGAGCCAGCCGGGCAAGCGCCCGTCGGCCGGGCAGGCTGCCCGCCGGGATCTGCGGCAGAACGCGGATCTCGGCGGTCAGCCCGGCCGACGTCACCACCCGCCAGAGCGAGGCGGTCAGCGGGTCGTCGCCGACGAACGCGGCGGCGCCTGCCGGGGCGAGGTTTCGCGGTGGACCACCGCGGTAGCGGATGCGTAGCGGCTGGACCGCGGCCCCGGCATCGATCGCGGCCTGGAACGCGGCGGGGCGGAACCGGCCGCCCGGCCCGCGCCCGCACCAGGTGCTGCCCTCCGGGAAGACCACGACCCGTGCCCCGTCCCGCAGCGCCGAGGCGACGGCGCGCACCGTGTCGGGCAGCGCGCGCAGCCGCTCACGCTCGACGAACAGGGTGCCGCCGAGCGCCGCGAGCGGACCGAGCAGCGGCCAGTGCCGGATGTCGCTCTTGGCCAGCATCCGGCCGGGGAACACAGCCGCGACCAGCGGGATGTCCAGCCACGAGACATGGTTCGCGACGACGAGCAAACCCTGAGCGCCGCCCTGCACGAGCGAGGCGCCGCCCCGCGCCGCCGAGAGGTCTCCCTGCGCGAGCGAGGCGCCGCCCCGCGCCGCCGAGAGGTCTCCCTGCGCGAGCGAGGGGCCGCCCCGCACGACCGGCGGGCCGAGGACCCGCACCCGCACCCCGAAGGCCCGCACCACCCCGTACGCCCAGCACCTGATCAGCCGCTCCCGCCGGGACCGGCCGAGCAGCGGTAGCGCGAGCGGGGCGCACAGCGCTCCGGTGAGGGTCAGTGCGCATCCGGCCAGGAGCAGGGCCGCCGCCGGGACCGGGTGCCTGGCCGGCCCCAGGTGGCCTGCGCAGGTGGACGGGGTGCAGGGTGAGGCGGGCAGCCAGTGACTCACTGCTGCGGGGCGAGCGAGAGGAAGTGGCGCAGATAGCGCGGGTCGGTGCCGCGCAGCGACAGCAGGACGTACAGATCGGCGACGTTGAAATCGGGGTCGTGGGCGGGTGCCCCGCAGATCCGGGCGCCGAGGCGCAGATAGCCGCGCAGCAGGGCCGGGAGCGAGGAGAGCCCGCCGGGGCCGCCCGGGAACGGGGTCGGAGGCTGCCAGAGGCGGTGCGGGGAGACCCAGTAGTCCTCGGGCGCCAGGTGCTTGTTCCGCACCGTCTCCCAGGCGCGGGCCGCTGCCGCGCCACCGTCGGTGAGGGGGATCGAGCAGCAGCCGGCCAGCCAGTTGTGTCCGCCGCGTTCCATGTAGCGGGCCAGACCGGCCCAGATCAGGGCGATGACCGCGCCGTCGCGGTGGGCCGGGTGGACGCAGGAGCGGCCGACCTCGACCAGGTCGTCGCGGATCGGGGCGAGCCGGGAGAGGTCGAACTCGCCCTCGGCGTAGAGGCGTCCGGCGATCCGGGCTCGCTCGGGCGGCAGGAGGCGGTAGGTGGCGACGATGTCGCCGGTGGCCACCTCCCGGACGAGGAGGTGGTCGCAGTACGCGTCGAACGCGTCGCTGTCCAGACCCGGTTCGGGCCCCTCCAGCCGGGCGCCGAACTCGGCGGCGAAGACCTGGTGGCGTAGGCGCTGGGCGGCGCGTATCTCCGCCTGGTCCACGGCGAGGGAGACGCGGTAGCGCGGCGGGGCGGACGGCCGTGCCGACTTCCGCACCGCGGCGGGCGGGGCGGCGGTGAGGGGGACGGCGGTGGAAGCGGTGGGCAGCGCATGCATGACGGTCTCCGGGGACGGGTCGGCAAGGGCGGCTGCCGGGCCGCCGCAGTGGTGCGGCGGCCCGGCTCCTTACTTCTTCCGTGACCGGCTGGATTCGACGTGTCCGCCATGGAGAGCCGGGATGTGCGACGGCTGAATCCCACGGTGCGCACGGGCTCGCGTGCTCCGTGGGACTGCCCGGTCAGCTACCCGCGAGCGCTGCCGTGATCTTCTCCGAGGCGGTCTTCGCCGCCTTCGCCGGGTCCTCGCCCTGCAGGACCGCCGTCATGTACAGCTTGATCGGGTTGTCGGCCTCCACCGCCGCCCACTGAGGCGAGTTGGGGGTGGCGTGGCCTTCGGCGGCGCCCTCGGCCATCACGGCGGTGCTCTCCTCGCCCTCGATGACATGGGCCAGAGTGGTCTTGTTGGGCACGTAGCTCATGGTCTTGGCCAGCACCTCCTGCCACTTCGCGCCGGCCAGCTCCTTGATCACGGCGATTCCGGCGCTCCGCTGATGCGCCTTCTCCGGAACGATCAAATCGGATCCGCCGGTGAATACGGAACCGGGAGCCTTCGAGGTCTTGCCCGGGATCGGGAAGTAGCCGAGTTTCCCCTTGAGTTCGGGATTCGCCTTCTCGATCAGCGTCGCGGTGCTGGGGGTTGAAATGATCTGTGCGACGTTCCCCTCGGCGAACACATCGCCCTGCGGGGGCTTTTCCTCATCCGCGTTCTTGGGCCCAGCGCCCAGCGCCTGGAGCTCCTGGTAGAACTCCATGCCCTTGAGGGCGGCGGGGGTGTTGAGGGTGCCCTGCCAGTCGCCGCCCTTCTCGCTGGCGAGTTCACCGCCCTCGTCCCAGATGAACCCGGAAAGTACGTACCAGTTCTGGCCAGGCAGGTACATGCCCTGAATGCCGTCGCGGTTCAGCTTCTTGCTGTCCGCGATCCACTGCTCGCGGGTCTTCGGCGGGGATGTGATGCCCGCCTGCTCGAAGAGGTCCTTGTTGTAGATCACTACGCGGTTGGCCGCGTACCAGGGGATTCCGTACTGTACGCCCCCGATGCTGCCGGGTTCGGCGAGACCGGGCAGCCAGTCCTCGCTGCCGAGGTCACGCATCGACTCCAGGGTCAGATCACGCAGACCGCCGCTCTCCGCGTACTGGGCGACCTGGGTGTTCCCGACCTCGATGACGTCCGGGGTGTCCTTTCCGCCCAGGGCGTCGATGACCTTCGGCCCGATGCCGCTCCAGCTCTGGATCTTGAACTCCAGCTCAATCGACGAGTGCTCCTCTTCGTACGACTTCTTGAAAGTTTCCAGGAAGTCGGGGGTAACACTGTCCTTCATCAGCCAGATCGTGACTTTCTTGCTGCCTGAGCCGCCCGAACCCGGGATCAAACCGCACCCACCCAGCGCGGCAACGGATATCAGGGCAACAGCTCCTACGAGCATGCGGTTCTTCACGGGGTCACCTTCTGCGAAACAGCACGACAAACTCATGACCCGGTGTGGGGGACTGCGGGCTGCGCTCGCACGGGCGTGGCTGGATTTTGGTATGGACCAATAGTTTGGTCAAGGCCGGTTCCGGACACGCAACCACAATGTGAACTCTCGCGAACCCCACAAAGGTGGGGCACCTTGGTAGAGACGAGAGGAGACAAATCATGTCACATCACACGTATCGCGTCACTGAGATCGTAGGAACCTCCCATGAGGGCACTGATGCGGCGATCCGCAACGGGGTCGCGAAAGCATCGGAAACGTTGCACAATCTCGACTGGTTCGAGATCACCGAGGTGCGCGGCCAGATCAAGGATGGCCAGATCGAGCACTACCAGGTCAGCCTGAAAGTCGGCTTCCGGCTCGACGAAAAGGGCTGAGGGACCCGGCCGGGTCAGGTACGCCCTTCCCGCTCCTGCGCCTCCTTCAGCACGGGCGACACCTGCGTCCAGCGGGCGCCGCACGGTGAATCCGGCCGGCTCCGCCGCGTCGCAGACCAGTTCGTCGTCGTCGACCAGCATCCCCACCTCACACGCCCGGCCCAGCCGCTCAAGGATCCCCGGCTCGGTCCGGCGGGCCGCCCGGCGGTAGCCGTCGCACCGCATGTGCAGGCGCCCGTCGGGCCGGCCGGCCGGGCCACCACGTCCTTGCGGCAGCGTTCCGGCCGGGCGTCGTCGCTCACGGGGCCGGCAGACCGAGGCGGCGCGGCCTTCGACGACCCGGCGCGGTGCGGACGGCTCAACCAATCGGCCCGATCCGGACGGAAGGCACTAAAATCGGACTGTTCGCCCCGGCCGGCCCGCCCCGAACCGTATGGAGTCCCCGCCCCCATGCCCACCCCCCACGATCCGTACGTCAGGGTCCGCGGCGCCCGCGAGCACAATCTCCAGGACGTCCACGTCGACATCCCGCGCGACACCCTCACCGTCTTCACCGGTGTCTCCGGCTCCGGGAAGTCCTCGCTGGCCTTCGGGACGATCTACGCGGAGGCCCAGCGCCGCTATTTCGAGTCCGTCGCACCGTACGCCCGGCGGCTGATTCATCAGGTCGGCGCACCCGCGGTGGGTGAGATCACCGGGCTGCCGCCGGCCGTCTCACTGGAGCAGCGCAGGTCGGCGCCGGGCGCCCGGTCCTCCGTCGGTACGGTGACCACGTTGTCCAACTCCCTGCGCATGCTGTTCTCCCGGGCCGGAACGTATCCGGCGGGCGCCGAGCGGCTGGACTCCGACGCGTTCTCGCCGAACACCGCCGCGGGGGCCTGTCCGCGGTGCCACGGCCTCGGCCGGGTCCACCGCACCACCGAGGAGTTGCTGGTCCCCGATCCCTCGCTGTCGATCAGGGGCGGCGCGATCGCTGCCTGGCCGGGGGCGTGGCAGGGCAAGAACCTGCGCGATGTGCTGGACGCCCTGGGGTACGACGTCGAACGGCCGTGGCACGAGCTCGACCCGGCCGACCGGGAGTGGATCCTGTTCACCGACGAGCAGCCGGTGGTGACCGTCCATCCCGTGCGCGATGCGGGCCGGATCCAACGCCCGTACCAGGGCACGTACATGAGCGCGCGTCGCTATGTGATGCATACGTTCGCCGACTCCCGGAGCCGGGCCCTGCGGGCTAAGGCCGAGCGCTTCCTGACCAGTGAGCCGTGTCCGGTCTGTGGCGGCGCGCGGCTGCGGCCGGAGGCCATGGCGGTCACCTTCGCCGGCCGTACGATCGCGGAGCTGGCGGGACTCCCGCTGACCGGGCTCGCCGAGGTGCTGGCGGCGGCCGGTGGCGGCGGCACCGCCCGGGTGCTGACGGCCGATCTGCTGGCCCGGATCGAGCCGGTCGCCGAACTCGGTCTCGGCTACCTCAGCCTGGACCGCACGGCTCCGACGCTCTCTTCCGGTGAGCTCCAACGGCTGCGACTGGCCACGCAGTTGCGTTCCGGGCTCTTCGGCGTCGTCTACGTCCTGGACGAGCCGTCCGCCGGTCTGCACCCGGCGGACACCGAGTCGCTGCTCGCGGTGCTGGGGCGGCTGAAGGAGGCCGGGAACACGGTGTTCGTCGTGGAGCACCAACTGGATGTGGTGCGGCAGGCCGACTGGCTCGTCGATGTGGGGCCATTGGCCGGTGAGCACGGCGGTCGGGTACTGCACAGCGGCCCGCCGGCCGGGCTCGCCGACGTCGCGGAGTCGGCGACGCGGCGCTTCCTCTTCGACGCTGCACCCGTCCCGGTGCGCGAGGTGCGCGCGCCCTCCGGGTGGCTGCGGCTGCACGGGGTCGAGCGCCACAATGTGCACGGCGTGGACGCCGCGTTCCCGCTCGGGGTGTTCACCGCCGTCACGGGGGTCTCGGGCTCGGGCAAGTCGACGCTGGTGGGGCAGGTGCTGGCGGATGTCCTGGCCGACCGGCGGTCCCCGGCCGATGCCGGACAGCCGCAGGAGCGGCCCGCACCCGGGTGCGCCTGGGCCGAGGGGCTGGAGGCGGTGGACCGCCTCGTCCAGGTCGATCAGAAGCCCATCGGCCGCACTCCGCGTTCCAACCTGGCCACGTACACCGGGCTCTTCGACGTCGTGCGCAAGCTGTTCGCCGGTACCGGTACGGCAGTTGAGCGCGGTTACCGGGCCGGGCGGTTCTCCTTCAACGTGGCGGGCGGCCGGTGCGAGACCTGCCAGGGCGAGGGGTTCGTGTCCGTGGAGCTGCTCTTCCTGCCCAGCACGTATGCGCCCTGCCCGGACTGCCACGGCGCGCGGTACAACCCGGAGACTCTCGAAGTGACCCTGCGCGGGCTGAACATCGCCCAGGTACTGGACCTGACGGTGGAGTCGGCTGCCGGTTTCTTCGCCGGCACCCCGGCCGCCGAACGCAGTCTGCGGACCCTGCTCGATGTGGGGCTCGGCTACCTGCGGCTCGGTCAGCCGGCGACGGAGCTGTCCGGTGGCGAGGCGCAGCGGATCAAGCTGGCCGCGGAGCTTCAGCGCGCCCGCCGGGGCCACACCCTCTATCTGCTCGACGAGCCGACGACGGGGCTGCATCCGGCCGATGTCGAGGTGCTGATGCGGCAGTTGCACGGGCTGGTCGACGCCGGCAGCAGCGTGGTGGTCGTCGAGCACGACATGGCCGTGGTCGCGGGTGCCGACTGGGTGATCGACCTCGGGCCGGGTGGCGGCGACCGGGGCGGCCGGATCGTGGCGACGGGCCCGCCCGTGGACGTGGCCCGGTCGGAGGCCGGCAGGACGGCGGCGTACCTCCGGGCCTCGCTCCACCTCGGCTGACCGCTTCTTCATACCCAACTCCCCCTTTTGTCTTGGGCGTTGCCCGTTCGGGCAAGCAAAGAGGAATGAAACAGTAAAGAACATTGACAGTCAGTTGGTCCAGACCAATTATGGGCATGCCTCACGGCCTCTCCTCACCGTGCGGCACGTGACCCCCGGCCGGGAATCACAGGAACGGGCCGCGCCCTCGACGGGCGCGGCAGAGCCGTGCGATCCGCCCGTTGTCTCACTCCGCTGGGAGCTACCCCATGAGACGTCCAAGAACAGTCGCCACCGTCCTGAGCGCTCTGGCCACGGCCGTCGCGTCCGCAGGTCTGGTCCTCGGATCAGGCGCCGGCGCGCAGGCCGCCGCAACCGCCGCCACTCCCCTGCCCGCGCATGTCTTCGCCCCGTACTTCGAGGCCTACAACGGGGACAGCCCGGCCGCGCTCGCGCAGGCGTCCGGTGTCAAGTACCTGACCATGGCCTTCGTCCAGACCGAGGCCCGCGGTTCCTGTACCCCGTACTGGAACGGCGATTCGAGCACTCCCATCGCCCGGTCCGAGTACGGCGCGGACTTCACGACCATCCGGTCGCGCGGCGGCGATGTGATTCCGTCGTTCGGCGGGTACGCGGCCGACAACGGCGGCACCGAGATCGCCGACAGCTGCACGAAGGTCGACTCCATCGCCGCGGCGTACGAGAAGGTCATCACGACCTACGACGTGTCCCGCCTCGACATGGACATCGAGGACAACTCGCTGGAGAACAGCGCCGGAATCGACCGCCGCAACAAGGCGATCAAGAAGGTGCAGGACTGGGCCGCCGCCAACGGCCGCTCGGTGCAGATCTCGTACACCCTGCCCACCACGACCAGTGGTCTCGCCGCCAGCGGGCTCGCCGTGCTCAAGAACGCGGTGGCCAACGGCGCCCAGGTCGACGTCGTGAACCTCATGACGTTCGACTACTACGACGGTGCCTCGCACAACATGGCGCAGGACACCCAGACCTCGATCACCGGTCTGAAGGGCCAGCTGGCCAAGCTCTACCCGTCGAAGACCGACGCGCAGCTGTGGGGCATGACCGGCATCATCGAGATGCCGGGCATCGACGACTACGGCCCCGCCGAGACGTTCACCACGGCCAACGCCACCACGGTCTACGACTGGGCCGTCTCCAAGGGCGTCAGCACCCTGTCGTTCTGGGCACTGCAGCGCGACAACGGCGGCTGCCCCGGCACCGGTGGCAGCGACACCTGCTCCGGGATCGCGCAGGACACGTGGTATTTCAGCCACACGTTCGCGCCCTTCACCACCGGTGGCACGGACCCGGTGACGGACGACTACTCGGTGGCCGTCGCCCCCGGTTCGGCGACGGTCGCCCCCGGCGGAACGGCCAAGGCGACCGTGAGCACCGCGGTCACCTCCGGCAGCGCCAAGACCGTCGCGCTGACGGCGAGCGGCGCGCCGGCCGGTGTGACGGCGGCGCTCAGCCCGGCCTCGGTCACCGCGGGCGGCACGTCGACGCTGACGGTCAACGCCTCGGCATCGGCGGCGCCCGGCACGTACAAGATCAATGTGACCGGTGCGGCGGGCACGCTCAGCCACGCGGCAACCTTCACGCTCACGGTCTCCGGTCCGGGCGGCGGCACCGGAGCGCTGGTGAACGGCGACTTCGAGACGGGTTCGCTCGGCCCCTGGACCTGTGAGTCCGGCGGCTCGGTCGTCTCCACCCCGGTGCACGGCGGTACGCACGCGCTCGCCGTGGCGGCCACCTCGTCGCAGACCGGCGAGTGCACGCAGACGCTCACCCTGTCCCCCAACACCAAGTACACGCTCAGCGGTTGGGTGCAGGGCAACTACGGCTACCTCGGTGTCCGGGGCGGTGCGACGGCGAATACCTGGGGCTCCTCCAGCGGTTACGCCAAGCAGTCGGTGTCCTTCACCACCGGGTCCAGCGGTGCGGTGACGGTCTATCTGCACGGCTGGTACGGGCAGGGCACGGTCTACGGTGACGATCTCTCCGTAACGTCCTGACCTGCCGGGACAGCTGAGTCCCCGGTCCCGGAGGTGGGCGGCCTCCGGGGCCGGGGGCTCTGCGGCGCACCTCGCACGATCCGGCTCAGCGCCGCACCTTGCGAGTCGCCCGCAGCCACTCCTTGTTCATCGCGGAGATCGACGGCAGCGGGATTCCCTTCGGGCAGGCGGTGGCGCACTCCCCCGTGAGCGTGCAGCCGCCGAAGCCCTCACTGTCCATCTGCCCCACCATGTCCAGGACCCTGGTCTCGCGCTCGGGGGCGCCCTGCGGCAGGACGTTCAGATGGTTGACCTTCGCCGAAGTGAACAGCATCGCCGAGCCGTTGGGGCACGCCGCGACGCAGGCACCGCAGCCGATGCACTCGGCGTGCTCGAAGGCGAAGTCGGCATCGGGCTTGGGCACGGGGGTGGCGTGCGCGTCCGGTGCCGTTCCGGTCGGGGCGGAGATGTAGCCGCCGGCCTGGATGATCCGGTCGAAGGCGGAGCGGTCCACGACCAGGTCCTTGACGACCGGGAAGGCCGAGGCCCGCCAGGGCTCGATGTCGATGGTGTCGCCGTCCTCGAAGGACCGCATGTGGAGCTGGCACGTGGTGGTGCGCTCCGGACCGTGGGCGTCGCCGTTGATGACCAGGCTGCACGCACCGCAGATGCCCTCGCGGCAGTCGTGGTCGAAGGCGACGGGGTCGTCGCCGGCCAGGGTGAGTTCCTCGTTGAGGGTGTCGAGCATCTCCAGGAACGACATGTCCTGCGAGATGCCCTCCACCTGGTAGGTGGACATGGCGCCGGGGGCGTCGGCGTTCTTCTGGCGCCAGACGCGCAGGGTGAGCTTCATGCGTAGCTCCGCTGAGTGGGGTGGACGTACTCGAAGACGAGGTCTTCCTTGTGCAGGACGGGCGTGTCGCCGGTGGCGGTGAACTCCCAGGCCGCGGCGTAGGAGAACTCCTCGTCGCGCCGGGCGGCCTCGCCGTCCGGGGTCTGCGACTCCTCGCGGAAGTGGCCTCCGCAGGACTCCGCCCGGTGCAGTGCGTCGAGGCACATCAGCTCGGCGAGTTCCAGGTAGTCGACGATGCGGTTGGCCTTCTCCAGCGACTGGTTGAACTCCTCGCCGGTGCCGGGGACCTTGATGCGGCGCCAGAACTCCTCGCGGATCTGCGGGATCCGGTCGAGCGCCTTGCGCAGCCCGTCCTCGGTGCGGGCCATGCCGCAGTACTCCCACATGAGTTCGCCGATCTCCCGGTGGAAGGAGTCGGGGGTCCGGTCGCCGTCGACGGCGAGCAGCAGGTTGAGCCGGTCCTCGGTCTCGGCGACGGCCTCCTCCACCTCGGGATGGGAGGCGTCGACAGGTTCCTGGTGCGGGTTGCGGGCCAGGTAGTCGTTGATGGTGGACGGCAGGACGAAGTAGCCGTCGGCGAGGCCCTGCATCAGCGCGGAGGCGCCGAGCCGGTTGGCCCCGTGGTCGGAGAAGTTGGCCTCGCCGATCGCGAACAGGCCGGGAACGGTGGTCTGGAGGTCGTAGTCGACCCAGAGTCCGCCCATCGTGTAGTGCACGGCGGGGTAGATCCGCATCGGTGTCTCGTACGGGTTCTCCGCGGTGATCTGCGCGTACATGTCGAAGAGGTTGCCGTACTTCTCCTCGACCTTCGCGCGGCCCATCCGCTGGATGGCCTCGGCGAAGTCCAGGTAGACGCCCTGGCCGCCGGGACCGACACCGCGGCCCTCGTCGCAGACGTTCTTCGCGGCGCGGGAGGCGATGTCGCGGGGCACGAGGTTCCCGAACGCGGGGTAGATGCGCTCCAGGTAGTAGTCGCGCTCGTCCTCGGGGATCTCGTTCGCGGGGCGGGTGTCGCCCTTGGCCTTCGGCACCCAGATGCGGCCGTCGTTGCGCAGCGACTCACTCATCAGCGTCAGCTTGGACTGGTGCTCGCCGGTGCGCGGGATGCAGGTGGGGTGGATCTGGGTGAAGCACGGGTTGGCGAAGTACGCGCCGCGCCGGTGGGCGCGCCAGATAGCGGTGGCGTTGGAGTTCATGGCGTTGGTCGACAGGTAGAAGACGTTGCCGTAGCCGCCGCTGGCCAGCACGACCGCGTCGGCGAAGTACGTGTCGATCCTCCCCGTGACCAGGTCGCGGGCGACGATGCCGCGGGCCTTTCCGTCGACGACGATCAGGTCGAGCATCTCCGTACGGGAGTGCAGTTCGACGTTGCCCGCGGCGATCTGCCGGGACAGCGCTTGGTACGCGCCGAGGAGGAGTTGCTGCCCCGTCTGGCCGCGGGCGTAGAAGGTGCGGGAGACCTGGACGCCGCCGAAGGAGCGGTTGTCGAGGAGGCCGCCGTACTCACGGGCGAAGGGGACGCCCTGTGCCACGCACTGGTCGATGATCTCGACGGAGATCTGGGCGAGCCGGTGCACGTTGGACTCGCGGGCGCGGAAGTCGCCGCCCTTGACGGTGTCGTAGAAGAGCCGGTGGACCGAGTCGCCGTCGTTGCGGTAGTTCTTCGCCGCGTTGATACCGCCCTGGGCGGCGACCGAGTGCGCCCGGCGGGGCGAGTCCTGGAAGCAGAACTGGACGACGTGGTAGCCCTGTTCGGCCAGCGTGGCACCGGCCGAACCGCCGGCCAGGCCGGTACCGACGACGATGACGGTGTGCTTGCGGCGGTTGGCCGGGTTGACGAGTTTCGCCTCGAAGCGGCGGGTGTCCCAGCGTTCGGCGACGGGTCCCCCGGGAGCGCGGGTGTCGGCGAGGGGCTCGCCGGTCGCGTAGTCCGTGTAGTCGTTCATGTCAGCTCACCACTCCGGTCATGACGGCGACGGGTACGGAGACGAAGCCCACCGTCAGTACGACCGCGAGCAGATTGGCGATGGTCTTCAGGACGCGCTCGCGGTTCGCGCGGCCTGCGCCGAGGGTCTGCGCCGCACTCCAGAACCCGTGCTGGACGTGCAGCCCCATGGCGAGCATGGCGACGATGTAGATGACGTTGCCGTACCAGGTGGAGAAGGTGTCGATGACGTTCTGGTACGGGTGTCCGGACTGGAAGCCACCCGAGTGCACGGTGCCGGTGGTCAGGTCCAGGATGTGCCAGACGATGAACAGCGCGAGGATGATGCCGCCGTAACGCATGGTGTTGGTGGCATAGCTCGCACGGGGCTTCCTGTGCACGTACTTGCTGGGGCGCGCCCGGAGATCGCGGCGGCTGAGCTGGTACGCGGAGACGGCGTGCAGCACCACGGCGGCGACGAGCACCAGCCGGACGATCCACAGCGCCCACTCGTGGTGCAGGAACGGCTCGCCCATCACGCGCAGCCAGTGCGCGTAGCCGTTGAACTCGTCCGCGCCGAAGAAGATCTTCAGGTTGCCGACCATGTGGACAACCAAGTAGAGGAGCATGATCAGGCCGCTCACAGCCATGATCGTCTTCTTGCCGACGGACGAGTCCCAGAGCCTGCGCGTCATGGACGGCCGTCGGTCCGTCCGTGTTGCCAATGCCATGGACACGACGCTAAGACCGAGGACCCCGATCAGTCCAAGACATGGAGCAGCTTATGTCCATAGGCTTTGACTATCGGGCGAGCTATGGTGCGTATATGCAGTTCCAACAGCTCATGTACTTCGTGGCCGTGGCCGAGGCCCGGCACTTCACCCGCGCCGCGGAGGACGTACATGTGTCGCAGCCCTCGCTCTCGCAGCAGATCAGGGCGCTGGAGAACGAACTGGGGGCCGAGCTGTTCAGCCGCGCCCGCGGAAACATCACGCTGACCGACGCGGGCGAGGCACTGCTGCCGCTGGCCCGGCGCATCCTGGCCGACGCCGACACCGCCCGGCACGAGGTCCAGGAGCTGGCCCAACTGCGCCGCGGGCGGGTCCGGCTCGGTGCGACGCCCAGCGTCTGCACGGGGCTGCTGCCCGACGTACTGCGCGCCTTCCACGATCTGCACCCGGGCATCCAGTTGCTGCTGGAGGAGGGCGGTTCGCACGACCTGGTACGGGAGCTGGCCCGCGGCGCGCTCGATCTGGCCCTGGTGGTGCTGCCGCTGCCCGCCGCCTCGCCGGCCCTGACCACGGTCGAGCTGCTCCAGGAGGATCTGGTGGTGGTCTCGTCGACGGACGGCCCGCGGCCCGGCCGGGGCGGGCGCGTCCGGATCGCGGATCTGCAGGGCGAACCGCTGGTGATGTTCCGGCACGGCTACGACCTGCGGGAACTGACGGTGGCCGCCTGCCGGGCCGAGGGCTTCGAGCCGTCGTTCACGATCGAGGGCGGCGAGATGGACGCGGTGCTCGGATTCGTCCGGGCCGGCCTCGGCATCGCGGTGGTCCCGAGCATGGTGGCCACCCGGGCGGGCCACGACCTGTGGACGACGCCGCTGGCGAAGCCGGGGCTGCGCCGCACGATCGCGCTGGCGCACCGCAGTGACGTGGCTCCACCGCGGGCGGCGCGCGAACTGCAGCGAGTGCTGCTGGCGAGCCGGGCGGACGCCTCGTCCCCGAGCGCCGGACGCGCCTGAGGACGGAGCATCCGCCGGCTCACACCGCGTCGGCCAGCAGCAGCGAGTGGATCCGGTCCGGGGCCCCCGGCCGTGCGTAGTACCAGCCCTGAGCCGTGTCGCAGCCCAGCTCCCGCAGCTGCTCCGCCTGGGCCCCCGTCTCCACGCCCTCCACCGTCACCGCCAGGTCCAGGCTGTGCGCGAGCGACACGATCCCCTCGACGATCTTCAGGTCGACCGGATCGGCCGGATGGTGCTGCATCCCCTGGGTGAAGGAACGGTCCAGCTTCAGCACGCTCACCGGCAGCCGGCGCAGATTCGCCAGGTTCGAGTACCCCGTGCCGAAGTCGTCGAGCGCTATGCCGACGCCCATGTCGGCCAGTTGGCGCAGCGGCTTCAGCAGGTCGTCATCGGCGCCGATGAGCGCCGACTCGGTGACCTCCAGACACAGTGCCGTCGGCTCCAGCCCCGACCGCTCCAGGACATCGACGGTCTCACTGACGAGGCGCGGATGGTGCAGCTGGGCAGGTGAGAGGTTGACGTTGATCCGCAGCGGGCCGCCGTCGGTGTGCCGCTCCTGCCAGAAGTTGGCCTGCCGTACCGACTCCTCCAGTACCCAGCGGCCGAGCGGCACGATCAGCCCGGTGTGCTCGGCGAGGGCGATGAACCGGTCGGGGCCCAGCACGCCGTGCTGCGGGTGGCACCAGCGCACCAGCGCCTCCGCCCCGTGCACGGAGCCGTCCCCGAGGTTCACCAGCGGCTGGTACTCAATGAAGAACTCGCCGCGCTCCAGCGCGGTCGGCAGCGCCGTGGTCAGCCCGTGCCGGGTGATGGCGCGGGCGTCCGCCTCGGCGTCGGCCAGCTCGAAGCGGTTGCCGCCGGCGGACTTGGCCCGGTACATCGTGATGTCGGCGCTGCGCAGTACCTCGGCGGCGCTGCGTTCGGCGGCCGCACCCTCGACGACCCCGATGGATCCGCGGACGGTCAGCTCACGCCCGTCGAGCCGGATCGGGGTGGCCAGCACCCCGAGAATCCGGCAGGCGAGGTCGTCGACCTCCGACGCCGTGTCGGGGCCGGTCGTCAGAGCCACGAACTCGTCGCCGCCGAGCCGCGCCACCATCTCGCCCGGAGCGGTCGCACAGCTCTGCAGCCGGTCGGCGACCTCGACGAGCAGCCGGTCTCCCGAGGCGTGGCCCAGGCTGTCGTTGATCGCCTTGAAGCCGTCCAGATCCAGATAGCAGAGACCGAAGCGGCTGCCGTCACGAGCCGAGAGCGCTTTCTCGAGACGCTCGAAAAAAAGCGTCCGGTTCGGCAGGCCGGTGAGCGCGTCGTGCGTGGCCTCGTACCGAAGACGCAGATTCAGCAGCCTGCGTTCGGTGGTGTCCTCCAGCAACGCCAGCTGGTACTCCGGCCGGCCCTCGGCGTCGCGCAGCAGCGACACCGTCAGATTGGTCCACAGGACGGTGCCGTCGTTGCGGTAGAACGCCTTCTCGACCCGGTAGTGCTCGCGCTCGCCGCTCACCAGCTCGCTGTAGTACTTCCAGACGTTCGGGGAGTCCTCGGGGTGGACCCACTCGTTGACGCGGTGGCTGCGGACGTGGTGGTCGAGCCCGCCGAACATCCGGGTGAGGGTGTCGTTGACCTCCAGCACATTGCCGTCGAGGTCGGCGATCCCGATGCCGATGGCGGCATCCTTGAAAACGGCCCGGAACCGCGCCTCGGTCGCGTGCAGCGCCTGCTCGGCGTGGGAGCGCGCGGAGAGCGCCGAGCGGGCGATGGCCTCCTGCTCGGCGAGGGTGCGCTCGCGCAGTGCCTGGGTGAAACCGCCCGCGACGGCGTGCTGGATCCGGGCGCAGCGGGACCGGCTCTCCTCGGTCGCCAGCGCCACCGGTCCGTTGCTTCCGCAGTAGAGGACGAGGTAGGAGTCGACGACGCCGAGCGTGGAGCTGAGCGCGTCCGGGTCCGTGCAGTGCGCCGCGACGAGCTCGCCGCCCACTCCCGCCGCCGATGCGGCGTCGAACGGGCGGGCGTGCAGGATGTCGCTGAGCGTGCGGGCCAGCGGGAGCAGATGCTGCTCGAACTCCGCCCGGGTCAGTGAGGTGGCCGTCGACGGGAAGATGGCCCGGCTCCAGATCGTGGCGAATCGCCGGAGCCGGTCCTCGGGGCCGTCGGGCTCCGCGTCCGGTGTTCCGGGCGACTGGGCGGGAATGGTCACGCCTTGCGTCCCACTCCTGCGAAGCCCGAGAAGGCGTATGGGTCTTCGTTCTCCTGCCCGGCGGGGGTGTCGGGGCGCCAGTTCGGCATGGGAACCAGGCCGGGGTCGATCATCTCGTATCCCTCGAAGAACCGGCCGACCTCGTCGCGCGAGCGCATGATGAGGGGGTTGCGGATGTTCTTGTACACCCCGACCGCGCCGCCCGCCTCCTCCTGCGTCAGCGGAACGCCCTCGTACGAGGCGTGGGTGATGACCAGGAGACTGCCGGGGGCCAGGAGGTCGCGCAGTTCGGCGACAGCCGTTTGCGGGTCGTCGGAGTCCTCGATGAAGTGGAGTATGGCGACGAGCAGCAGCGCCACCGGACGGTCGAAGTCGAGGAGTTCGGAGATCTCCGCGTTGTCCCGGATCTCCTTCGGCCGGCGAAGATCGGCGGTGGCGATCACCGCGCCGGAATTGCCCTCGAGTACGGCCTGGCTGTGTGCGACCGCGACCGGATCGTGGTCGACGTACGCCACCCGGGCCTGCGGGTCGATCCCCTGGGCGACCTCATGAACATTACCGAAGGTCGGTATCCCGGAGCCGATGTCCAGGAACTGGGTGATCCCCTCGCCGAGTGCGTAGCGCACTGCCCTGCGCATAAAGGCGCGGTTCGCCTGCATGATCTTGGGAAGTCCCGGCATGAACTCCATGGCCTTGCGGGCCGCTTCTCGGTCCACCTCGAAATTGTGCGATCCGCCCAGATAGAAGTCGTACATTCGGGACACACTCGGCATCGAAATGTCAATGCCTTGCGGTGCCCAGGCGGGACGCTCCATCGATCTCTCCAACAAGTCGCCACGGCGGTCCGGCCATGTTCACGGTCTGTGTTGACCAGAGGCTACTGATCGACTGCCAGGAGAGCGAGCGGAAACGGAAATTAGCGGTCCGTTATTGGTCACAAACGTGGCAACTGCAACCGTCCCGTCGCTGCGTGTCACATTTGACGACGGGTCGGCGCGAGAAGGTTCACGAGGGAACCGCTTTGATGCAGCGGCGACCTTCGCGTTGGAGGGCACCGCGTACCATGTGCCCCCGACAGCCCGGCCGTTGGTGTCACCGGGTTCGATGCCGTCGGAGCAGGTGCAGAGGATCCGGCAACCGACGGCCTGCCGCTTGAGACCGTTTGGCCGGCCGAGAACGACAAAGCCCTGGGTGCCGCCTTGTCGTCATTCCTGTCGAGTGGGGCGCGCCAACCGGCCACTTCGAGAGACAGGCCCCGAGACAGGCCAACTTCATCGCCCGCGCGACATCCTTCGTGAACCGGTGGACAGTCATGCCGTATTTGTCCACGACGAAATCGCCGAGTTCCGGATCGTTGTGCACCGAAAACCCGGCAGGACCTGCGGGTTCCGCGCCGGACGGGCCGTCAGCGTTCACCACCGCCTTCTTGCCGTCCGGCGTCGCCGCGCATCAGGTTCCGCCCACGCCGTGCCCCTGTCCCTCGCCGGGCTCGCGCGGCACATCGGCGGTCAGCCAAGCGCGAGTTGTCGGCTGCCGTCGGTCCGGGTGATCCTTCCGACGAGTGCGGGGCCGGTGCCCACCGCGGCCGTGACATTGCCGACGTGGACCCGTGGCCGGACTTTCGCACAGTCGCCTTCGCAATTCGACTTCGGCGGGCCCGCGGCGTCCTGGCCGAATCGGTGAGGAGTGAATCCTCCGAATCCCCCACTGCCCGTCAGCACCTTGCCGAACTTCGCGCTGTCCCACACCGCGAGCCGGCCTGCGCGCTTCGCCCGACCGGCTCGGGCACGGCGCCGGAGCGGTATCCGCTCTCCGGTCCACGGCCGTCCCCCACTTGTCCGTCGGGACTCGCGCTGCCACGTTCCGGCCACCCGGCGGCTCGGAGCCCTTGTCCGGACCGCACGCCGTCGTCATCAGCACCAACAGGGCCGCGACCGCCGGGAGCGAGACGTTCCGCCGGGCGCCCATGCCAACTCCACTGGCACGTGAGCCAGTTGCCATGCGGGATCGTGTCGTTCATGCCCATGGGCCGGTCCGCCGGGGTCCTCTTTGTTCAATACGTCCGCAGAATTTTCCCCAGCCGCAAACACCCAGTGCTTCGAGTCCCCACCATCAGGGGAATCCGGCGGATGTCCGGCGTGCCGCCGTGCGGGCCGGAACATGCTCCCCGTCGTGTACGGATCACTCATCGGCCGGCTCTCCGCGGCCGTCGCACTCATCTGGCTGCTGACCGCTCCGGCGCCCGCAGTGGCCGACAGCTGTGCGTACGCCTCCATCGGCGACGACGGGGGCATCTTGGCGGTCGCCAGCAGCGGTGACGGCAGCTGTCACGCGGGGCCGACGCCACAGCCCTCTCCATCGCCCACCCCATCACCCACGCCGCCGCCCCCTCCCCCGCCTACACCCCCACCACCACCTCCACCGCCTCCTCCGCCACCGCGGCTCGCACCGCCCGCGCCGCCCGCGCCGCCCGCACCGCCCATGCCCGAGCCCGCACCACCGCCCCCTCCCCCGCCGCCGCCTCCGCCCCCCTCGCCCTCGCCGCCTCCCTCGCCGTCTCCCTCGCCGTCGCCTTCTCCGTCCGCGCGCCCCACGCCCCGGCCGGTGGCCCTTCCCGCCTACCGCAGAGCGGTGCGGAAGGCCCCGGAGCGTCATACCTCCCTGGTCACGCTCACCTTGATGATCACTGCCCCCGCGGTATTCGCCGTCGCCGTACTGCGGCCCCGTTCCCGATGACCTCCGGAGACCCTCATGTCGGAATGGCTTGTCCTCACCTTCGCCATGGTCGCGGCCAGCGCCGTGGTGCTGACCATCGCCGTACTCAACAACCGCAGGCTCCCCGAGGACGACGACCCGTCCGAAACCCCTGACGTCATCGAGTACATGACGATGATGATCGGCGTGGTCTACGCGATCGTGCTCGGTCTCGCCATCGCGGGTGTATGGGAGGGCCGAAGCGCCGCCCAGGAGTACGTACGCCAGGAGGCCCAGGCGCTCCACGAGGTCGACGCGCGCTCGTCCGTCTACCCGGAGGAGGTGCGCACCCGCATCCGGGCCGATGTCGACGCCTACGTCAGCTATGTCGTACATGACGAGTGGCGCACCATGATCTCCCACGGCACACTCGGCGACCGCGGCGCGGACCTCCTGGGCCGGGTACGCGCCGATGTCACGGACTACAAGCCGAAGACGGACCACGAAGGACAGGCATATCAGCCACTGGTCGACCAGGTCGCCGCGGCGGACGACGCCCGCAGTGCGCGCGGTCAGAGCGCCGGAGCCACCATGCCGGGCGTCGTCTGGTTCGGTCTGATCATCGGGGCGCTGGTGACCGTGGGGCTGATCTTCACCCTGCAGATCCGCCGCACCTTCCGCGAACTCCTGCTGGCCGGCCTCTTCAGTGTCCTGATCGCCTTCCTTCTCTTTCTGATCTGGGACTTCGACTCGCCCTTCGGCCGGGGTCTCTCGGCCACCGCCGGACCGTTCCTCGACCTGTTCCCCGGCGCGTCGGGCGGGTAGCACGTGCCCTGATTCCCCGTCCGCCCCGGAAGGTGCGCCGCTCGGGGGACAGTGACGCCCCATTGGACGGATCCCGATCGCGGGCGAAATAAGCCACTTCTAGCGTTGGCCGCTTCGAGGTGTATTTCTGACGTTCTGTGGAAATTCGTTCCGCAGCTGCTCCTCGGGGACCCGGAGAACTCACCATGCGCGCAATGCGTGTCGCCCCCGTCGCTCTGCTCGGCGCCGCGGTACTCGCCGTGACCGCCCCGGCCGTGACCTCGTATGCCGCCCCACCGGGAGGGCCTTCCGGCAGCGGGAGCGGATACACCGTCACGCCGTCGGTGATCGCGCCGGGCGGCCAGGTGACCCTGTCTGCCAAGGGCTGCCCGACGACGGGCACGGCGTCCTCCGGCATGTTCGACACCGTCACCATCCCCAGGGGCGGCACCGCCAGAGCGACGGTCGACTGGGACGCCGAACCGGCCGCCGCCTACGAGACGACGTTCACCTGCAACACCTCGCCGAGCTCCACGGCCAAGGTGAACCTCACGATCCGAGCGGCCACGAGCACACCGACCGCCGACTCCACGAGCGCGACGGGTTCGACGGCCTCCCCTGCCGGCGCGCAAGGTGGTCTCGGCGGCAGCATCGACAGCCCGAACACCTCGATGATCGTGGGCGGCACGGCGCTGGCAGTGGCGGCCGCGACCAGCACCGTCTTCGTGGCGCGACGGCGCAAGGAGGGCCGTTCGCACTGACCGGCACCGCAGTCGGAAGCGGAAGTCGCCCCGGGACCTGCCACAAGCCCCGGGGCGACGTGGTTGCCGGGCGGGCGGATGCGTCTGCGTCTGCGAGGCCGGATCCACACCATGACTCGTCCTCCGGGGGCGGACTGACCGTCACCGGAGCCTTGAACCAACGAATTTTGGCGCTGCTCCACCCCGATGACCCGACCGCACCCGTGTGCGTACCCGTGGAACTGATGGATCCGCAGGTCACGAGGCGTCAGATCCGCTGTCCGGGTGCCGTGCCGCCATACGGCCGCCGCGCGCGGCCACCACCCGTTCGCACTTCCCTGATCGCCGCCCGGCCGCCCCGCGCCTAGCGTTCTCCTCGTCGCGACGAAGGGAGAACCATGGGCCGGGACAACTGGCGCCCCGAACGGATCAGATACTCGCCGTGGGGCGCACTCGCCCTCGTGCTGCTCACCGGTCTCGCACTGTTGCGCAGCGGCGACGACCACTCGCCCGGACCACCGCGGTCGGCCGCCGCCACTTCGGCCGGTCACCGGATGGACACCGCCCCCGCCCCGGTGGCCGGACCGGCGGTGAAGCCGTCGGCGTACGCCCCCGGCGCCCGGGTGTACGGCGACACCGGCAGGGCGGAACCGCGGGTCGTCACCCGTGGGGGCGAATTCACGAAGACCGGCGGCCACGACGGCGACGTCGTGGTCTTCGCCCTGCCGGTCGGGACCCTCTGACAGCTGCTGCCGGGGGCGGGCCCGTCCCAGGCAGCGGCCGCCGCACGCGTCAACTGCGCTGCGGCACCGTGAGCCGGTAGCCGTCGTCCAGCAGTTCCGGCAGATAGCGGCCCAGCGCGGCCACGCTCTGCGAACGGTTGCCCCCCGCGTCGTGCGAGAGCACCACGACGCCGGGGGCCGCCCCCTCCCTGACCCGGCGGACGATGCTGTCGGTGCCGGGAACCGTCCAGTCCAGCGTATCCACGGTCCAGGCCATCGGTTCCATACCCATCGCCGCGCCGATCTCGAAGGAATTGCGGTTCCAGGCCCCGTAGGGCGCCCGGTACCAGAGCGGCGGATCACCGGTGATCTTCTCGATCACGTCGCTGGTACGGCCCAGTTCGTCGGTGATGCCCGCCCGGGAGAGCTTGGTGACCAGCGGGTGCGTCCACGAGTGGTTGCCCACCGTGTGTCCGTCATCGGAGATCCTGCGCACCAGGTTCTGGTTGTCGTTGGCCATTTCCCCGCAGAGGAAGAACATCGCCCGTACGTCGTGCTTGCGCAGCGTGTCCAGGATGTGCGGGGTGTAGAGCGGGTCCGGGCCGTCGTCGAAGGTCAGCACCATCGCACGGCCGATGTCGGGCAGCTGCTCGAACGGCCGGGTACGGACCGGGGGCGCCGCGGGGCGGTAGCGAGGCGGAGTGTTCGCTGTCATGGGTCTAAGACGATAGGACAGCGGCTTGGTCCGAAAGGCCGCCTGCGGCCCGGCCGCGACGGTAGACGGCTCCGCGGGGCGCCAGAAGGGGGTGCCCGCGGTGTCCGCGGCGACCAGGCGCACGACGGTGGCCGCGGACATCCCGGCGGCCAGCCTCAGCAGCGTCCTGCGCATCGGCAGCCTCTGATAATTTTTCATGACCAACTGCTCGCACGTTCGTACTCTCACGCTCCTCAACGACACCGGTTGCGCGGGGTATTGCACCCAATGGAGGGAGCCCGTCCACGGCAGCCGGCGTCTACGCGCCGGGCGGCCGGGTCCCCGGACGGGCGGCTGTGACGGGAGCGGATAACCTCACTGCCGTGAAAGACCAGCAGCCTCACCAGTTCGAACGTGGCACAGACGGCCCCAAAGTGATCGTCGCGGGCCTCGACGGTTCCGGATCCTCCATGCGCGCCGCGGCATATGCCGCCGGGCTCGCCCGTCGGCAGAGGGCCATGCTCGCCCTCGTCTATGTACAGCCCGTGATGCCCGCGGGTGCCTCGCTCGGCGCGCCGGTCGCCGATGCGACCGGAGAGGTCGCGCAGGGGCTGGTGACCGAGATCCGGGAGACGGCCGAGAAGATGAAGGACATATGGGATGTGCGCTGGGAGTTCCACACCTTCCGCGGTGATCCGTACAGCGGGCTGGTGACGGCGGCGAACGACCTCAAGGCGGACGCCGTGGTGGTGGGAGCGTCGGAGTCGGCGGGGCACCGGTTCATCGGCTCGGTGGCCGTCCGTCTCGTCAAAGCGGGGCGCTGGCCCGTGACCGTCGTCCCGTAAACCCTGCGCTCTCCCCGTCCCGCGCACCCCGCGCCGACGCCGCCCGACCGTTCACCGCACCATTCGCCGCCCCGTGCGACCGCTCGTCGCAAGGGGCGGCGTTTGTCCTGTTCCCCACGGCCTGAATGCGTTCGTATACGCCAGTCAGCAGCGAGGCGGCAGGGACCTCCGCGGGGAAAGGGCGTTCACCATGACCACGACGACGACCGATGAGCGGGCCCTCGCGGATCTGCAGCGTGACCACGGTCCGGCCCTGTTCCACTTCCTGCTCGGTCTGACCTTCGGCGACCGGCAGCGGGCCGAGGACCTGCTCCAGGAGACACTGGTGCGGGCCTGGCAGCACCCGGAGGCCTTCGACGGCGCGTACGAGTCGATGCGGCCGTGGCTGTTCACCGTGGGACGCCGGCTGGCGATCGACGCCCGCAGATCACGGCTGGCCCGGCCGGCCGAGGTGGGTGACGCCGTGCTGGAGAGCACCCCCTGCGGGGAGGACACCGCGGAGTCCGCCGTCGCCGCGCTCGATGTGCGCGAGGCGGTGCGCACCCTCAGCCCGGAGCACCGGGCGGTGCTGGTGCAGATCTATTTCCGCGGGCTGAGTGTGGGCGAGACGGCTCAGGTGCTCGGGATCCCGGCCGGCACCGTCAAGTCCCGTTCGTACTACGCGTTGCGCCTGCTCTCGCGCAACCTGCCCGGCTACTCCAGCAGGTCCTCCTCGCTGAGCAGCGGCAGCAGCGCCGCGGCCTCCGCCACCGCCACGTAGTCGGCGGCGCAGCGGTCGCAGGTCTGCAGATGGCGGGAGACCGTCAGCGCCTCCGGGGCCGGGAGCGCGTCCAGCACGTAGGCGCCGAGCAGTTGCCTCATGTGCGGTCCCTCCTCGGGGTCGGCGGTCATCGCAACCTCATGTCTGTGACGGACCGGGTCCGACGGATCCTGTCCTTCTGGCCACGCGGGGCACGCTCCCCCGGTTCAATGCTGCGTGTAGGGCCGTACCGAGAACGGAATGAGGCGAGACGGATGCGTCCGGAACGTCATGACGGATCCAGTGGCGGCGGGCTGCTGATCCCGATGGCCTGGATGTACGCGGAGTACATCGCCGACGAACTGCTGCGGACCGGCGAGCTGATGGAGCCGGCGACACTGGAGTACCGGGCGGGGCGCGATGCGCTCGCCCTCACCGTCTTCCTCTCCGACGGCGCGGTGGCCGAGACCCTCCCCGCCACCCGGGTGGACGAACTGCGGCTGCTGACGGCGTACGGGACCCCGTGGCGCGGCTGGGTCTGCGAACGTCTCGACGCGCTGGAGGCGGTGCCGGGCGCCCCCGGCCCGGACCTCGCGCTGGCCCGCGCGGCCTGGCGGTGGCTGGAGGACACCGAACTGCTGGCGGCCGACCTCGACGCGATCGGCCCGCCGCCCTGGGAGCCGGCCGACGGGCCGCAGGACCCGGAGGCGCAGGGGGCCGCCGCCCAGGTGTGGACGCCGGCCTGGCAGCTGGGTCTGCCGCTGGGGCACCTGTCCATCCATCTGTACTGAGGGCGTCCGTCTCCGCCGAGGGCATCGCCCGTCTCCGTTTCGCCGGGGCCCGGCCGTCGCCGCATCAGGTGCCGTGCACTCCGGCGCGGTATTTCGGCAGCCGTACCGTGATCCGCATCCCGGCGCCGATGCCCGTCTCGATGACGAGCCCGTAGTCGTCCCCGTACACCTGGCGCAGCCGCTCGTCCACGTTGAGCAGGCCGACGCCGGTGGACTTCCCGCCCTCGCCGCGCAGGATGTGGCGCAGCCGTTCCGGGTCCATGCCGATGCCGTCGTCCTCGATGACGACCTCGGCCTCGGAGCCGGCGTCCAGGGCGCTGATGGTGATGCGGCTGGAGGTGACCGCTCCTTCGAGCCCGTGTTTGACGGCGTTCTCGACGAGGGGCTGGAGGCAGAGGAACGGCAGGGCGACGGGCAGCACCTCGGGGGCGACCTGGAGGGTGACCGCGAGCCGTTCGCCGAAGCGGGCCCGGACCAGGGCCAGGTACTGGTCGATGGAGTGCAACTCGTCGGCGAGGGTGGTGAAGTCGCCGTGGCTGCGAAACGAATACCGGGTGAAGTCGGCGAATTCCAGCAGGAGTTCACGGGCCTGCTCGGGGTCGGTGCGGACGAACGAGGCGATGGCGGCCAGCGAGTTGAAGATGAAGTGCGGGGAGATCTGCGCGCGCAGGGCCCTGATCTCGGCCTCGATGAGCTGGGTGCGCGAGCGGTCGAGCTCGGTGAGTTCCAGTTGTACGCAGACCCAGCGGGCGACCTCGCCGGCGGCCCTCGCCAGGACCGCGGACTCCCGCGGGGCATAGGCGATCAGGGCTCCGAGGACCCGGTGGTCGACGGTGAGCGGCACGGCGACGGCCCATCGCAGCGGGCAGTCCAGATCGTCGCAGTCACTGCGGAAGGCGGTGTCACGGCCGCTGGCGAGCAGGTCACGCACCTCCTCCATGACGTGCCGGTCGTGGTGGTCGCCCGCGCCGTCCCAGACCAGGACTCGCTCGCGGTCGGTGAGGCACAGGGCGTCGGTGCCGAGCAGTGAGCGCAGCCGGCCGGCGGACTTGCGGGCGCTGTCCTCGGTGAGCCCGGCGCGCAGCGGCGGCGCGGCCAGGGAGGCGGTGTGCAGGGTCTCGAAGGTGGCGTGCTCCACGGGGGTGCCGACGTCGCTGGGACGGACGGGGCGGACGGTGCGCCGGCCCAGCAGCAGGCCCGCGCCGAACAGCAGCAGGGCGAGGAGCACGATGACCGCGTATCCGGCCCCGGTCACCGGTGCCTCCCTGAGGTGAGCGCTTCGGGCAGGTGGAAGCGGGTCATGGCGGCGTTCGTGCCGGCCGGAATCCGGCTCTGGCTGGCGAGCGAGACGAGGATCATGGCGAGGAAGCCGACGGGCACGGACCAGACGGCCGGCCAGGCGAGCAGGGCGTGCGGCCAGCCGGGCGGGCGCACCGCGCCACTGACGGTGATCGCGACGGAGAGCAGTGCGGAGCCGCCGCCGAGGAGGAGTCCGGCGGCGGCTCCGGGCGGGGTGAGCCGGCGCCACCAGATGCCGAGGACGAGCAGCGGGCAGAACGAGGACGCGGACACGGCGAACGCCATCCCCACCGAGTCGGCGACGGGCACCCGGCTGACCATCAGGGAGCCGGCCAGCGGGACGGAGATGGCGAGGACGGTGGCCAGCCGGAAGTGCCGTACACCGCGCGAGGGCAGGACGTCCTGGGTGATCACTCCGGCGACGGCCATGGTCAGTCCGGAGGCGGTGGACAGGAAGGCGGCGAAGGCGCCGCCCGCGATGAGCGCGCCGAGCAGGTCGCCGCCGAGTCCGTCGATGACCCGGCCGGGCAGCAGCAGTACGGCCGCGTCCGCGTCGCCGCCCCGGATGAGCTCGGGGGCGTACAGCCTGCCGAGGGCGCCGTAGACGGGCGGCAGCAGGTAGAAGACGCCGATCAGGGCGAGGACGGCGACGGTGGTGCGGCGGGCGTCGCGGCCGTTGGGGCTGGTGTAGAAGCGGACGACGACGTGCGGCAGGCCCATGGTGCCGAGGAAGGTGGCGACGATGAGCCCGTAGGTGGCGTAGAGCGGGTGGTCGGCGCGGAAGACGGACAGTTGCTCATCGAAGGTGACGCGGGGCCGTCCGTCACCCTGCCAGGCCAGTACGAGGAAGATGGCGGGCACGAGGAGCGCGGTCAGTTTCAGCCAGTACTGGAAGACCTGGACGAAGGTGATGGAGCGCATCCCGCCCGCGGCGACGGCGAGTACGACCACGGAGGCGACGAGGACATCGCCGAGCCAGCCGGGCGCCCCGGTGAGGATCTTGAGGGTGAGTCCGGCGCCCTGGAGCTGGGGGACGAGGTAGAGCCACCCCGCTCCGACGACGAGCACGCTGACGAGCCGGCGCACCTGCCGGGACTCGAGCCGTCCCTCGGCGAAGTCGGGCAGCGTGTACGCCCCCGAGCGGCGCAGCGGCGCGGCGACGAAGACCAGCAGCACCAGATACCCGGCGGTGTAGCCCACCGGGTACCAGAGCATGTCGGGCCCGTGCACCAGTACCAGTCCCGCGATGCCGAGGAAGGAGGCGGCGGAGAGGTACTCGCCGCTGATCGCGGCCGCGTTGAGGCGTGGCCGTACGGTGCGGGAGGCGACGTAGAAGTCGGAGGTGGTGCGGGATATGCGCAGCCCGAATCCGCCGACGAGGACGGTGGCGAGTACGACCGCGGCGACGGCCGCCACCGCGTACGTGCGGCTCACTGTGCGGGGCGGCCTTCCACGAGCCGGGCGAAGTCGTGCTCGTTGCGTTCGGCCCGGCGCACGTACCACCAGGCGATCAGCGTGAGCGGCGGGTAGGCGGCGAAGCCGAGCACGGCCCAGACGATCGCGTCGCTGTGCAGCGCCGCGAAGACCAGCGGCAGGGTGCCGGTGACGACGGCGAGCACGGCGAAGGCGGTGAGCCCCGCGCGCAGTTGGCTGCGCATCAACGAGCGTACGTAGGCACCGCCCAGCGCGGTCTGTTCGTCGATCTCCGACTGGGTGCGGTAGCGCGGCAGCGGACGCACGCGCCGGGGCTCCCCCGTCACCACTTCTCGCCGGGGTGTTGACTCTGCGGACATGGGGCCGGAGTGTACGCAGCACCTGACCCCGCTGGGAAGGGATTCGAACGCGGGTAGCCCCTGGTCAGCGGGCGCCCTGCCGCATCAGCAGATCGCGCAGTGCGCGGGTGTGGCGACGGCTGACGGCTAGTTCCGCGGTGCCGATGCGCACGCTCATGCTGCCCGCGTCGAGCCGCAGTTCGTCGATCCGGCCGAGCGCCACGAGGTGGCGGCGGTGGATGCGTACGAAACCGCGGGTGCGCCAGCGTTCCTCCAGGGTGGTCAGGGGGACGCGGACCAGGTGGCTGCCGGTGGCGGTGTGCAGCCGCGCGTAGTCGCCCTGGGCCTCGGCGTACGCGATGTCGTCGATCGGGACGAAGCGGATGACTCCGCCCAGTTCGACCGGGATCTGGTCCTGCGCGGTGTCGTGGCCGGGTGCGGAGCGGTCGCCGACCTGTTCGGCGACGCGGCGTACCGCTTCGGCGAGGCGTTCGCGGCGTACGGGCTTGAGGACGTAGTCGACGGCCTTGAGGTCGAAGGCGTGCACCGCGAAACCCTCGTGGGCGGTGACGAAGACGATGAGCGGGGGCGCGGCGAACCCGGCCAGCAGCTGGGCGACGTCGAGTCCGGTGAGCCCCGCCATGTGGATGTCGAGGAAGACGACGTCGATGGCGGCGGCGTCCTCGGGCCCCGCATCGACGGCGCCGCCGATGCGGCGCAGCGCCTCGGTGGCCCCGGTGGCTCCTTCGGCACTGCGGATGCGGGGATCGGCGCGCAGGAGGTACAGGAGCTCCTCGAGGGCGGGTTCTTCGTCGTCGACGGCGAGTACGCGCAGCATGAGGCCGGAGTTTAGACCGCTCTCCAGCTGCCGGGCGGTGCGATGGGACGAGTGGTTCACGGCCGCGTGATCTCACGCGCCGCGCGGGCTACTTGAGCAGTCTGGAGAGCCTGCGGTCGGCCAGTGGTTTCCCGCCGGTCTGGCAGGTCGGGCAGTACTGGAGCGAGGAGTCACTGAAGGAGACCTCGCGGACGGTGTCCCCGCAGACCGGGCAGGCCTGGCCGGTACGTCCGTGGACCCGCATCCCGCTCCGTTTCTCGGCCTTGAGCTTTCCCGCCGCGAGTCCGCTGGAGCGGGCGACGGCGTCGTCCAGGGTGGTGCGCAGGGCCGTGTGGAGCCGGGTGATCTCGTCGTCGGTGAGGTGCGCGGTGAGCTTGAAGGGCGACATCTTCGCGACGTGCAGGATCTCGTCGCTGTAGGCGTTGCCGATGCCGGCGATGAGCGACTGGTCGCGCAGCGCCCCCTTGATCCGGCGGTTTTCCCCGTCGAGCAGTGCGGCGAACGTGGCACGGTCGAAGGAGGGGGCCAGCGGGTCGGGCCCGAGGCGGGCCACGCCGGGCACCGCGGCAGGGTCGTGCACGAGGTGGACGGCGAGGCGTTTGGTGGTGCCCGCCTCGGTGAGGTCGAAGCCGTCGCCGCCGGTGAGTACGGTGCGCAGGGCCAGGGGTCCCTTGCCGGGGCGCGGCGGGGTGGCGGGGAAGCCGTCCCTCCACCGGAGCCAGCCGGCCCGCGCGAGGTGGGTGACCAGGTGCAGCGGGCCGACGGCGATGTCCAGGAACTTGCCGTGCCGCAGGACGCCGGTGACCGTGCCGCCGTGCAGGGCGGTGAGCGGCGGGTCGTAGGTCTTCAGGACGCTGACGGCGAGCGGCAGTACGCGGTCGATCTCCCTGCCGACCAGGTGGTCGTCGAGGAAGACCCGCAGGGCTTCGACTTCCGGCAGTTCGGGCATGGCTCCCAGCCTGCCGCAGCCGTCGCCTCGGTGCCTACCGGAGGCCGTACACGCGCTCGGCGGTGGTGGCGAGGACGGCGTTGCGCTCGTCGTGTCCGAGGCCGTCCACGAGGGTGCGGGCGGCCTCGACGACCTCGGTGTACGTGGCCGCGAGCCGGCACACCGGCCAGTCCGAGCCGAACATCAGCCGGGACGGCCCGAAGGCGTCGATGACGGTGTCGGCGTACGGGCGCAGGCCGTCCACGGTCCAGGTGTGCACATCGGCCTCGGTGACCAGGCCGGAGAGTTTGCACACGGTGTTGGGGAGGGCGGCGAGTGCCCGTAGATCGTCGGCCCAGGGGTGCAGTTGCCCGGTGGCGACCGGCGGTTTGCCCGCGTGGTCGAGCACGAAGGTGAGTCCGGGCAGGAGCGCGGCGGCCCTGGCGGCGGCGGGCAGCTGGTGCGGCTGGACCACCAGGTCGTAGGCGAGCCCGGCGTCGGCCACCGCCGCCAGTCCGCGCAGGACGTCGGCGCGCAGCAGCCATTCGGGGTCGGGTTCGCCCTGGACCTGGTGGCGCAGTGAGACGAGCCGGTCGCCGCCGGGGAGCTCCCGAAGGGCGGCCAGGGTGCCGGCGATGTCCGGTGCGGTGAGATCGCTCCAGCCCACGACGCCGGCGACCAGATCGCTGCCGTCGGCGAGTGCGAGGAGCTCGGGGGTCTCCTCCGGGACGGTGACGGTCTGCACGAGCACGGTGGCGCTCACGCCGTTGGCACGGGTCTCCGGCTCCAGGTCGTCGAGGGTGAAGTCGCGGCGCAGGGGAGCGAGTTCCTCGCCGGTGATCCATTCCTGGTCGCGTACCGCGAGCTCCCAGACGTGGTGGTGGGCGTCGACGATCCGTGGGCGGACGGTCATCTCACAGCTCCCAGGCGACGGGGAGTCCGGCTTCCGCGCCGTCCGAGGAGTAGTCGTGCGCGACGTCGAGGAGTTCGTCCATCCTGGCCTGCCAGGCGACGTTGACGGGAAGCTCCTCCAGCTCGGCGAGGAGCCGGGCGTAGTCGTCGCACTCGATGACGTGGAACAGCTCGGTTCCGCTGCGCCAGATCGTCCAGGAGGTGGCACCGGCCGCGCGGATCGCACGGGTCAGCTCGGCCGGGACCTCGCGGTGCGCGGCCTCGTACTGCGCTATGCGGTCGGCGCGGACCTTGGTGTGCAGGGCGATACGCATGTCAGTGTCCGTTCTCGGTCAGCAGGCCCTCGTCACGCAGTTCGTCCCAGAGTTCGTCGGGGACCGGTTCGCGCAGCAGCGCGGCGGCGTCGCGCACCTCGTCCGCGGAGCGGGTTCCGACGAGCACACCGGCGACGGCCGGATGGGTGAGCGGGTAGTGCAGTGCGGCGGCGCGCAGCGGCACGCCGTGGCCCTCGGTGACGGCCTTCAGCCGCAGGGCCCGGTCCAGGACGTTCAGGGGCGCGGCGGCGTAGTCGTACGTGGCGCCGGGGCGCGGGTCGGCGAGGAGGCCGGAGTTGAAGACCCCGCCGACGACGACGCTGCGGCCGCGGGCCGCGGCGGCGGGCAGCAGATCGGTCAGGGCGGACTGGTCGAGGAGGGTGTAGCGGCCGGCGCAGAGCACCACGTCGACGTCGGTGTCGTGGACGAAGCGGGTGAGCATCCCGGTCTGGTTCATGCCGGCCCCGATCGCGCCGATCACGCCCTGCGCGCGCAGCTTCTCCAGTTCCGGATAGGCCTCGTGGAAGGCGGCTTCCGCGTGGTCGTCCGGGTCGTGCAGATAGGCGATGTCGATGCGGTCGAGGCCGAGCCGTTCCAGGCTGTCCTCGATGCTGCGACGGACACCGGCGGCGCTGAAGTCCCAGCGGCGGCGGTGGGTGGACCGCACGGCGAAGCCCTCGGAGAGCCCTTCGGAGGGTGCGGGGCCGGAGTCGGGCAGCGGGTCGAGCACCCGGCCGACCTTGGTGGACAGTACGTACGAGTCGCGGGGCCGGCCGCGCAGCGCCTCGCCGAGCCGTCGCTCCGAGAGGCCCAGTCCGTAGTGCGGGGCGGTGTCGTAGTAGCGGATGCCCTCGTCCCAGGCCGCGTCGACGGCGGCCGCGGCCTGCGCCGGTTCGACGGCGCTGAAGAGATTGCCGATGGCGGCCGCCCCGAAGGACAGTTCGGTGACCTCGACCCCGCTGCTTGCCAGCCTGTTGCGCCGCATGGCTCCGCCGCCCTCCCCGATGATCGCTTCGTGCACCAAGCAAATATTCATCGGATCACTTGGGCACGTCAACACTTCGGAGACCATCAACTCCGGCAGATATTCGGGAATCTGTCCGATCTATGGTGCCAGCCTCCCGGTCCGGCACCCGGATCGCGAACCCAGCCGGTCAGGGGACGGGCAGCAGCGCGAGCAGCTCCGCCACCTCGTCCTCGGCGCAGCGCCCCAGCCGCTCCAGATCCGGCAGCGCCTTGCCGTCGGCCACCAGCCCGACCTGTACCTTGCCGCCGTACGTCGTGAGCGCCACGGCCAGCGACTGGCCGCGGGCCAGCGGCGCCATCGGGTACAGCGCGCGCAGCGGGCAGCCGCCGAGCGAGAGTGCCGAACGCGGCAGCGGCACGCTGGTGACCAGGACGTCGAAGAGCATCCTGGCCGCGCTCCCGGCGAGTGGGGCGCCGAAGCGGTGGGCCAGTGACGGCAGTTGATCGGCGAGCACGGCGACCGCGCCGGCCCCGCGCAGCGGCCCGGCGGACTTGTTGCGGTCCATGGCGCCGCGTACCGCCCGCAGCCGCTCCCAGGGGTCGGGTTCGGAGACGGGGAGGCCGAGCAGATAGGCGGACAGCCGGTTCCCGGTGGCGGCGGAGCCGCCGGGACGGCGCCGGGAGACGGGGACCAGTGCGCGCGGATCGGCGCCGGGCAGCGGCTCACCGCGCTCCAGCATCCAGCGGCGCAGCGCCCCGGCGACGACCGCGAGCAGGACGTCGTTGGACGTGCCGCCCGCGGCCCGGCGGATGCGCTGTACGGCGTCGAGGTCCAGATCGGCGGTGGCCAGCCGGCGGGTGCCGCTGGAGCTGGCACTGAGCGCCGTCGCGCCGCGCAGATCGAGGCGGCCGGCCCGTACCAGCGAGGCGCCGACGCCGAAGGCCCGGCCGAGGTCCTCGATCCGCCCGAGCGCGAGTCCGGCGACCTGACGCGGGCCGGGCATCCAGGAGCGCGGCGGCACCGTCCGGGCCCGGACGGCCGGCGCTCCGGCCCGTCCGCGGCCCGCGAGGGAGGCGATCTCGTCGAAGATCCCGGCCCCGATCGCGACCGCGCGCATCCCGTCGGCGAGCGCGTGGTGGAGCTTGACCAGGACGGCGAAGGGGCCGTCGGCGGCGCCGCCGATGACGTACATCTGCCAGGGCGGCAGCCCCCTTCGCAGTGGCTGCTCCATCAGCTCACCGGCGAGCCCGGTGGCCGCCGCCATGAACGCGGCCTCGTCCGCCACCCGCGCCCCGGGCGGCTCCACCCGCATGACGTGGCGGTGGACGTCGAAGTCCTTGTCCACCGACCAGGCCGCGCCGCCGACCGGCAGCAGCACGTCCCGTACCCGCATGCGCAGCCGGGGGATCGCGGCGGCCCGGGTGCCGAGCAGCTCCAGCAGGGCGTCCGGGCCGGGAGTCCGCCCCTCGTCCGGGGAGAAGACGGCCAGCGCGCCGAGGTGCATGGGATGGGCATCGGACTCGAGGTGCCAGAAGGCCAGATCGAGTGGTGCCAGTAGCTCAGTACCCAACGGGTCCTCATGTCATCGAAGACAAAGACTGACGAAGTCGCAGTCAATCTCTCTCGGTCGGTTACGGTCAAGTGCAGACATGTTACGTTCTGTTACTTTCAGATTGTGCTCATTGCCGCCGCAAGGCGGCATTCATTCGGCAGGTCAGTCGCGCGGCGGAATGCCGAACTCGCACCAGACGCACTTGCCGGTGCCCCGGGACTCGACACCCCAGGCGTCCGCCAGCCGGTCCACGAGCAGCAGCCCCCGGCCCGACACCCCCGATTCGCCGGCGTCCCGGCGGCGCGGCAGTGCGCTCGACCGGTCCTCGACGTCGACCCGGAGCCGCCGCCCGGAGCCGGTGAGCACCCGGATGGTGACGATCGCTCCGCCGTCGGTGTGCATCAGCGCGTTGGTGATCAGCTCGTCGGCGGCCAGTTCGACCTCGTCGGCCCGGTCCTTCGCGCCCCAGGCCCGCACCGCCGCCCGGATCATGTGGCGTGCCGAGCTCAGCGCCTCGGGGTCGTTGTGCGCCACCTGCTGCTGGAGCCGGCCGCCGGGCTGCGGGGCGTGGGCGGCCTTGCGCCGCAGCAGCAGCACCGCGACGTCGTCCTCGCCACCGCGCTGGTCGGCCGACCGGCAGAGCCGGTCGGCCAGTTGCTGGAGGTCCTGCGGGCCGTTCCTGACCATGTCGGCCAGCAGCTGCATCCCCTCGTCGAGGTCGGCGCCGGGCAGTTCCACCAGGCCGTCGGTGAACAGCACCATGGTCTGGCCGGGATCCAGCTCGACGGTGCTGACCGGGTACTCCAGCCGGCCGAACTCGGCGGAGAGCCCCAACGGCAGCCCGCCGTCCACGGGCACCTTGCGACAGCTCCCGTCGGCGTCGCGCACCAGCGGGTCCACATGACCGGCCCGGACCACCTGCACGACTCCGGTGGTCAGGTCGGCCTCGGCATAGGTGCAGGTGGCGAAGCGGTCGGTGTCGAGCTCGTGCAGGAAGACGGAGGCCCGGGCCACCACCGTCGCGGGGCTGTGGCCCTCGGCCGCGTAGGCCCGCAGCACGATGCGCAGCTGGCCCATGACGGCGGCCGCACGGATGTCGTGCCCCTGGACGTCACCGATGACGGCGCCCACCCGGCCACCGGGCAGCGGGATGATGTCGTACCAGTCGCCGCCGATGTCCCGGCCCATCCGGGCCGGACGGTAGCGGACGGCGATCTGCGCGCCCTGCACCTCGGGAATCCGGCGCGGCAGCATGGCCTGCTGGAGCCCCTCGGCGAGGTCGTGCTCCTGCTCGTAGAGCATGGCCCGTTGCAGGCTCTGGGCGATGGAGCTGCCGAGGGCGACCAGCAGATTGCGTTCGTCGAGGGTGAACCCGTCCTTGTCGCTGTAGAGCAGCCCGAGTGCGCCGATGGGGCGGGCCTGGGCGATCAGCGGCAGATAGGCCGCCGAGGTGATGCCGAGGTGGCTGATGTGGGGCCACAGGATCGGGTACGAGGTGGCGAAGTCCTTGGCGGACTCGATGAAGCGGGGGGTGAGCGTGCGGACGACCTCACTCATCGGGTACGGCTCGTCCGTCCGGGTGTAACGGGTGCCCGGCACGAAGGAGCCCTCGGGACCGTCCGCCACCAGATGGATGCGCCCGGCCTCCAGCAGCCCCATGACCAGGCTCGTCGCCCCCAGGAGCGCCAGCCCCTGGGAGTCCTTGAGCACGTCCGTGACGTCCTTGACGGTACGTGCGTGGGCCAGCGCGGCCGTGGTGCTCTCCACCAGGCTGGTGCGACGCCGACGCTCCTCGTCCAGCTCGCGGCGGGCGGTGGAGTCGGCCAGCTCCTGGGTGGCGTCCCGGACGATGCCGATGATCCGGCGGGGCCGCCCGGTCGCGTCGCGCCGGACGAAACCCTGGGTGTGGGTCCAGCGCAGGCTCCCGTCGCGGCGCACGATGCGGAAGTACGCCCCGTAGTTGCTCCGCCCGCTCTTGAGCGCCTGCGCGACCATGGCGTCCAGCCGCATGCCCTCGCCGGGCGGCACTCGTGTCGCGAGTGTCACCGGACTGTTGTCGTACTCGTCGGCCCGGAGGTCGAACACGTCGAGGGCGGGCTGGTCCATGTGCATGAGGCCGCTGTCGAGGTCCCAGTCGAAGCTGCCCATACGGTTCAGGGCGAGACTGAGGTCCGGGTGGGCGGGCCAGTCGTCCGGGAGTGACAGGGCACCCGCTACCCGATCATCCATGCGGGTCACTCTGTCATCATTTGTCCAATTCTTCGAGTGGGCTGTCCATCAGTTGAACGTGCGATGGAACACACTCTCCGGGCCGGTCCTAGGGGCCGAATCCCAAGGAATCAGCGGAAACAGTGCCGGCCCGAGGTGCCGGATACCGCCACAGAACCCCGACCCGCCCCGAAACCGGACGGAGCCAGCGGCTAACGTGTGTGGAGGGCGAACTAAGTCAAGCCTTACCCACCACGGCCCGCCCTGTCCGTGTTCGCCCGTTCTAAGGAACAGCCCTCCATGACACGCCCCGTCCGCGTAGCCATCGTCGGAGCCGGTCCCGCCGGAATCTACGCAGCGGACGCGCTGCTCAAATCCGAGGCCGCCTCCGACCCGGGCGTGTCGATCGACCTGTTCGAGCGGATGCCCGCCCCCTTTGGCCTGATCCGTTACGGCGTGGCCCCGGACCACCCCCGGATCAAGGGCATCGTGCAGGCGCTGCACCAGGTCCTGGACAAGCCGCAGCTACGGCTCATCGGCAATGTCGACTATCCGAACGACATAGGCCTCGACGAGCTGCGGACCTTCTACGACGCGGTGATCTTCTCCACCGGCGCCGACGCGGACCGGGCCCTGGACATCCCCGGCGGCGACCTGGAGGGCTCGCACGGAGCCGCCGACTTCGTCTCCTGGTACGACGGCCACCCCGACGTGGCGCGCAGCTGGCCCCTGGAGGCCGAGAAGGTCGCGGTCCTGGGTGTCGGCAACGTGGCCCTGGACGTGGCCCGCATGCTGGCCAAGACCGGCGACGAGCTGCTGCCGACGGAGATACCCGCCAACGTCTACGAGGGCCTCAAGGCCAACAAGGCGCTGGAGGTGCACGTCTTCGGGCGGCGCGGTCCGGCCCAGGCCAAGTTCAGCCCGATGGAGCTGCGCGAGCTGGACCACTCGCCGAACATCGAGGTCATCGTCAACCCCGAGGACATCGACTACGACCAGGGCTCGATCGAGACCCGGCGCGGCAACAAGCAGGCCAACATGGTCGCCTCCACGCTGGAGAAGTGGGCGATCCGCGACGTCGGCGACCGGCCGCACAAGCTCTTCCTGCACTTCTTCGAGTCCCCGGTCGAGATCCTCGGCGAGGACGGCAAGGTCGTCGGGCTGCGCACCGAGCGCACCGAGCTGGACGGCACCGGCAACGTGCGCGGCACCGGCCGCTTCAACGACTGGGACGTGCAGAGCGTCTACCGTGCGGTCGGCTACTACTCGCAGGAGCTGCCCAAGCTCCCCTTCGACGTCGCCTCCGGCACCGTTCCGCACGCCGCCGGACGGGTCCTCGCCGGTGAGGAGCCGATGGAATCGGTGTACGTCACCGGCTGGATCAAGCGCGGTCCGATCGGCCTGATCGGCCACACCAAGGGCGACGCCAACGAAACCGTCGCCTGCCTGCTGGAGGACCACAGCACCGGCCGGCTGCCCGCCCCGGCACAGCCCGAGCCGGAGGCCGTCACCGAGTTCCTGCAGGCCCGCGGCATCCGCTACACCACCCGCGAGGGCTGGTACCGCCTGGACGCCCACGAGCGCGCCCTCGGCGAGGAGCAGGGGCGCGAGCGGGTCAAGGTCGTGGAGCGCGACGCCATGCTGGATGCCTCGGATCCCGGCAACTGACATCACGACCGACGGCCCCGGAAGGTCCCCGCGCGGGAGAGCCTCCCGGGGCCGTCGGCCGTTGCCGGACCGGGGCGGTCAGCGCCCCTGCAGTGCCTCGACGTTGTCGCCGAACGTCGATTTCAGAGCTCCCACCTGCGAAAAGGGCGCTGTCGAACGGTCCGTCCCAGCACGGGGATTCATCCCGGCATCGGCGTCACTCAAACCGCGGACGTGAGCGCCGATTGAACGATGTCGCGGCAGCGCCCCCACGACTCGGGGACGAGGTGACCGTAGATGTCCACGGTGGTCTTGACCGATCTGTGGCCGAGCCAGCGCGAGACCTCGTGGATCGGGATGCCGGCTGCCAGCGCGGTCGAGGCGAAGAAGTGCCTCAACGAGTGTGGGTGGTACTTCGGCTTGCCCTCTGCGTCTACCAGCCCGGCCGCCACGCACGCCTTCTTAGAATAGTGCACGTAGGTGTTTGCAGTGGGCATCGTCCCCTTGCCGCGATCGCGGGGTGTGAAGAAGACCTCGACCTGCCTGGTCTTCCCTGCCCTGTTCTGGAAGGTGAGCGGGACCGGCTTCAACAACTCCTCGTGGGCCTCAATCTCAGCGCAGAGAAGACCTGCGGCGGGAACGTCCCGGTACTCACCCTCCTCACGGAGCTTCAGGGGGACAAGCCGTATCTTGCAGTCCAAGCGGTATGCCCTTCGGCCGACCCGCCAACGGATGCGGATCGTGCCATTCCTACTGAGATTGAACTCGGGACCGTCCGGTTGCAGGCGCTTGGCGCCTGCCCTCGAGAGACGACTGCTTTCGGGTACCCGTGCTGCCCCGGCCGGCCTCCCCAACCAGCCGGGGTCTCGCTTGGTTGGAGCTTCTCAGCCGACGATGGCGACAGGAGCGTCCCAGGCGTTGCGGTCGACTGTGATGGTGTAACCGCCCCGCGTTTCCTTGCTATTTACCATGTACTGATGGCCGCGGCTGTGGTCGGTGTACTGAGCGGGGTTCCACGGCCAGTCGGTGGTGGTCGTGTTCCTTTTATCCCACAGCGCGTACCAGAGGTTGCCTGGCAGGTCCGTCTTGTTCGGGGCGGTGGCAATGGCCTTGGCACTGGAGCTGCTGAAGCCGTAGAGGCCGCCACGGTAGGTTGCGTTCCGCAGCGTTTTGGTGAAGGAGCGCACGTAGGTGAGGGTGGCGTCGTTGCACGCCTTGTCGGTGATGTCGTACGACTCCATATTCAGGTAGATCGGGCTGCCGGCATTCATCCCGAGGGCTGATGCCTTGGCCACCGCGTCCTTCGCGTTACTCGCACCGAGGGAGGCTGCCGTGGAAGCGGTGAATCTTTCCGGGTTTACGCTCTTCTGGCAGGGCGGCTGCGCGCCGACGTAGAGCGGTATGAGCTTCCAGCCGGTGGAGTTGACCGACTTCACCCAGGACTTGGTCAGGTTGGGCTGGGCGCAGCCACGGTTCTTGCCGCCGATGTAGACAGCGGCGGCGCCGTAAAACTTCGTGTTCCACGCTTTCATCGCTGCGAGCGAGGGCGCAGTGCACGCATCGAACGCTCGACCGGTGTAGGTCTTCTGCGCAGGCCAAGCGGTGGCCGCCATGGACGTCTGTGCTGCGATTCCTGCACCCGCAGCGACGACGACACCCGTCGTCGCCCAGGCGATGTAGCGACCCTTTTTGGACAGCCGATGACTGGACAATCCCCACCCCATTCGTATGGCAGCCTTCGGCCGCCGTGAGTCCGACGCTCCTGCGAAGGAGAGCTTGCGCTATGCCACAACACGACCGCAGTACGGGTGCAGTGTCTGTGTAGTGGTGCGGTACCTCCGCTTCGGATGCCCGGAGCGGATCGCAGAATAGCCGACGTCCGTATCGTAAAAGTGAGCAGCTTCGCGTGTGCTCGGCCCGGTTGGAGGCTGCACCAACGCTGGCACCGGTCCGTGTGCAATCCGACAGTCATGATTCCGACAAGTGACTTGCCTAACCTCGTTCTTTCGTGACGGTCTGCCGGTTCGATCGGCGGGCCGCTTCGGCTTTTCGGGTCTGTGGTGGGCAGGTTGACGGCCCGGCAGTCACGTCGGGTGGGCGTCGGATTCCACTGCTCCGAGGTGTTCGGCTGCTCGTCAGGACGGGTCGTTGCTGCGGATGCTTGCGGGCACCGCGCCGGTAGCGGTTCACGGATTCGGCGGTGACCCCGAGCTCCGCCGCCACGGCCTTCGCGGTGCCCATCTGCTTGAGCAGGTAGTTGATGCGGTCCTGGAGGGCGCCGGGTCCATCGGCTGCGTACCCGGCGAACCCGGGTTGTGGCCGGACACCCAGTTGCCTGTCTCCTCATCGCGCACCGGGCCGGTCGGCCGGCGCAGCGCGGTCATCAGCTCCAGGCCGGAGACTGCAGTGCTGCCGCGCGGGGTGCTGACGCGCTGGGCGCACCGGCCGGGGCCGGGGCACCGCCGACGTGCCACGGCCGCTCGGCGAGGTCCGGCGGTCCGACCGCAGCTCAATCACAGCGTCCGGAGCCGGACGCGACAGCAGCGTCAGGCCACGCTCCACCGACGCCGTCGACAGCCCCAGGTACGAAGCGATCGTCGCAGCCTTCGCCTGGCACCCTTCCGGCCGTGCACCGAGAGCCTTCACTTTCACGTACACCGACAGCGCGACATCGTCGTAGGCTGCAGACGACACCAGCCGCATCGGCGCCTTCACCCGCTGCCGACGAACCGGCGCACCACCGGTCGACTCCTGTACGGTCGCCGGACCACGTTCGCTGCAGAACTACGGATTCCGATTTCATCCGACCAGGTCAGGCGGCTTGCCGGTACTCGTGGATCACTCCGACGAGCCGGTCTCGGCGGCGTATGTCCGGACGGGAGATTCACCCGAGATCGGTGATCGGTTCGGGGACCGCCCGCAATTCTCGGCGCTGCTGCTTCCGCGCGACCTGTATCGCTTTGGGTTCTGGCGCGTGGCGCCGGTCGGCGTAGGGAGGGACCCGGTGGTTCAGGCGGCTGCCCGGCGCGCTTGCCCAGGCAGGCGTCACGCCCGCGGGCAGGCGAGGGTGTCTCGGCTCGTCAGGTCCGGGCAGTCGCGGACACGGCCTGCCGGGCCGCCCGCTCCACCAGTGAGATGCCGTCGCTCATCGACGCACTGCCGTCCGACAGCACGGCGACGAGGTAGCGGTGTCCGTCCGCAGTGACCCGGCCGACACTGTTGACGTCCCAGAGCCCGGAGGCAGTGCGCTGCAGCCAGCCGTTCTTCAACGCATACTCGGCGCCAGAGGCTTTCGATACACCCCACGCCTGGTCGCTCGCGATACGGCTCATAAGGGTCTGGATGTAGGCCTGGGATTCCTTGTTCAGCGGGGAGTCGGTCTTCGACGTCGCGGCGCTGTCGAACACGGAGAGCAGGAGCCTGATCTGATCACTCGCCGTCGTCCGCGTCAGCCCCCACTTCGTACCGGGACCGCCCTTGGTCGAGGCCAGTCCCAGGCGCTTGTTGGCCGCCTCCAGGCCCGGTGCCCGGCCGATCTCGCGCCACAGGGCGTTCGCCGCCGCATTGTCGCTGTTCCGGATCATCGGTTCGGCTAGCGCGCGTTCCTGGACCGTGAGATGCCGGCCCGCGTCCTGTGCCTGCAGCAGCAGCGCCGCGAGAATGTCGACCTTGATGATGCTGGCGGTGTCGTAAGGGGCATCCTCGCCATACAGCAAAGGCTTCCGGCTCCCGCCGTCCAGGCTGAGCACCGCCGCCGTCACACGCGGCTTGCTCTGAGGCTGCACCGCGGCGTCAACGCCAGCCGTGGCACGGGTCTGCTCCGACGGCGCGGGCGCGGCGACAGCGGGCGCCGCGTGCACCGCGGCGAAGGAGAAGAGGGATGTCATCGAAGCCAGAAGCACACCGGCGCAAGCGCCGGCACGGCTGCCTCGGTGCCTGGCTGAGGTCTTCGAATGAGATATGGAATGCGAGTAGGGCATGGTCGGACAGGCCTCCGCAATGGGTCGCTAAAATGGAATTGCATGGCGAAAGTAGATGAAATATGTGCAAGGTGAAGTAACCCTCATCACTCATGTCCCGTTTCGACACGAATTGTGATGAGACCCACAGGCGGTGCGGCATCGAGCACACCTTCAGAATGATCAAGCAGACGCTCGGCTGGACCGCGCCACTTGTCCGCTACCCCGCCACGGCCGGCCCGTGGACCTGGCTGATCGTCACCGCACACACCCAGCTCCGCCCGACCACTCGCCGAGGACCTACGCCACCCCCTTGCAGGGGTCCGGCCAAGGTGAGGCCAAAAGCCACAACGGCTCCGCCCTGAGTTACGAGGTACTGCTCTCGAGCTGGCGCTGAACTCGGAAGGCGCGAAGTTCACGCAGGTCTGGGATGTGGTTGTAGAGGGTGCCGGCGGAGACGCCAAGGAGTTTCGCGATGGACTCGATGCTGTTCTCCGGGTTGGGCAGCATGTCGCGGGCCGCGCGCAAGAGCTGGCTCGCGGACCGGCAGGGCCGAAGCGACGGGCTGCAGGGGCTGTCCGTCGACGGGAAGTCGCTGCGGGGTGCGGCCCGAGCCAACGGACGGAGGATCCACCTCCTGGCCGCCTGCCACCACGCCGACGGGCTGGTCCTCGCGGAGATGGACGTCGGTGAGAAGACCAACGAGATCACGCGTTTCCAGCCCCTCCTGGACACGCTGCCCGACCTGTCCAGCACCGTCGTGACCAGCGATGCCATGCACACCCAGTACGACCACGCCACCTATCTGCGCGGGCGGGACGCCCACCACATCGTGATCGTGAAGCGCAACACGAAGAGGCTCTGCAAGCAGTTGAAGTCCCTTCCCTGGAAGCAGATACCGCTCCAGGACCGGACACGCACGACTGGTCACGGACGCTCCGAGACCCGCAGGCTGAAGGTCTGCACGGTCAACAACCTGCTCTTCCCCGGCGCCCGTCAGGCCGCCCAGATCGTCCGGCGCCGTGTCCACTGCACGACGGAGAAGATCAGCCTCAAGACCGTCTACGCGGTCACCAGCCTCGCCGCGCAGCAGGCCCCACCCGCCCAGCTTGCCCAACTGGCCTGCGGGCACTGGACGATCGAGGCCCTGCATCACGTCAGAGATGTCACCTTCACCGAGGACGCCTCCCAGTTGCGGACCGGGATCGCACCCCGAGCGATGGCGACCTCCAGAAACCTGCGGTCGGAGCCCTCCGCCTCGCCGACGTCCGCAACATCGCCGCCGGACAGCCCGGGACCAAACCCGCGCCCTCGCCCTTCTCGGCCTCGCATGATCAAAAAGGACGAGGCCCGACTACACCGAAGCCCTGCCCCGTCCAGGTCCACAATCACCTGCCCTGCGGCGTCCGGGGCTGCGTTCTTGGCCATGCTCCAGACGTGCTCGCGCGCTTCGGCCCGCGCGGCCCGTGTCGCGGTATGGGCCTTCGGCCCGGCCGTGGCGCGGGTGTCGATGAGGCGGGAAACGGTCGGGTCGGAGGCTACCGGTCCGAACACGGCCGGCTCAGCCCACAACATCCCGACATCCGCGAGGCAGTCCCCGCCGAGCGCGACCGCCAGTGCCACATCCAGCAGGATCTTCCCCGGATCGTGCACCGCCCGAGGGCGTTGCCATGGTGCCAGCGCCGCCGATATCACCTGGTCCAGCCCGGCTTTGCGGACCGTCTCGACCAGCAGCACGGCGCCGGCCTGGGACACCACCCCGCGGCCACCGCCCTCGATGCGGACACGCGGTACGACCCGATACTCTTCTTCACCTGGGAAGTGCCTCCGGCTGTGGCAGGAACAAGGACCTCGACAATCCTCATTCTTGCTGGTCAGAGGCGCTTTTCGCTTACCTGACCACCCGTCGGACAGCCCGCTTCGTGAAAGCGCGAGGCTAACCTGCGGCTGAGCGTCCGCATCTGAGGCAACCCTCTGGTCACGGGTGAGATGATCTTGTTGTGGCTGGTGTTCTCACGGCATCGGAGCCGTCCTGGATAGCCCCGTTCACCGGGCTGAGCCCGCGGCAGTTCGACCAGCTGGTGTCGGTTCTGCGGGGCGAGGGTGCGGATGCGGTCCGCAGGGGTCGGCCCTGGGGTCTGCCGCTGGAGGACCGGGCGCTGCTGGTCGCAGCGTACTGGCGCACGAACCTGATCATGCGCCAACTGGCGTTGTTGTTCGGGGCAACCCTCTGACCTGCGGAAACGTAGGGTGGAGGGGCATGCGGTCGCGCACGTTCACCGCTTCTGGGGCGGTCGACCAGGGCAGCGGAAAACGCGATCCTGTCTGTATTCCCCGCGCTCGCAGCCTTCCTGCTCGCCCAGCCGTGATCAGTTTTGCTGTGAACGACCCAGTTCGGACAGATCGCTGTAGAGGCGGTTCAGCGCGTACGCGCCCAGGCCGAGGCCCTGGTCGATTCGGCGTCGTGCGGCTGGGTTTCGGTAGTGGGGTTCTAGCAGCAGGAAGAAGTCCTCTGCGTGTTGTTCGTCGATCTCGGAGTGGAGTCCGTAGTGCATCAGGTCGGCTTGAGCGACCCAACCGCGGTTCACAATCGCGTTGCCCGTGATGGCCGATACCGAGGCGAATGCGTACTCGATCGCGCCCATGCAGCCAATTCCTACCTGCGGGTCCTCCCACGTACACACCGCACTGAGAACGCTGTTGTACGCGTGGACGGCCGGCATCATCTTCAGGCCGTTCAGCTGTGCGGTGTCGCTGCCGATACTGGCCAGAAATCGGCGGAAGGTCTCGTGATGGAATTCCTGAGGGCGGAATCCGCCGTGTTCTTCCACGACATTGCCCAGGATTCCGATGCGGTCCGCGGGGTGCTCGATCCGCGACACCAGCGCGGCCATCGGGCGGGCGAAGTAGGTGACGGCGAAACCGAGTTGCTCCTGGCTTGTGCGGAAGCTCTCCAACGACATGCTTCCGTCTACCAGCGTTCGGAAGTACGGATTGGTCAGGACGCCGGTCTCGGCCACCAAGTGCTTGGCGTGCGCTGTCACCAGTGGGGCCTTGGTTGTCCGCAGATGGGTGGTCACGGTCGTTTCTCCTGGCGTGTCGTTTGAGCGCGGCTCGATGCGGGACCGGCGGAGCCCCTCTGATCGCCGGTGCCGAGTGGAATCAGCGTCCGACGGCGAGAGGCTCTGGACGAGAGGACACTGTCCGGTTCTGTCGGCTCAGGAACGCAAGGCTCCCAGGAGGCGGTGACCTCGGTCGTTCGGATCAGTACTGCTGTGGAACACGCGAATGGCCGCTCTCAACTCGTCAGTTGAGATGGAGCCGGAGCTGTCGGCGTCGATGTCGGCGAACGACACGTCGATGTCTTCGTCGCTCAGCGCGAAAGAGGACTGGAAAAGGCGCTTGAACTCGGACTTGTCGAGTTCGCCGTCTCCGTCGACGTCGGCGGTGGCCACGAAGACCTTGGCGGACGGCGTGACAATCCGCGCGTAATCATCCGGCTTGTCCCCAAGGCTGACAAACCCGGTCAGGAATTCGTCGCGTGATACGACGCCGTCCCCGTCTGCGTCCATGGGGACAAACAATCTCTTCCAGTACTCCAGAAGGGATCTCTGCAGCGCGTCGGCGGGGGCGGTTCCTGGCGTGAGCTTGAATTCCCGCGTCGTGCGGCCCGCCCAGGCGTACACATCGGTTTCGCTGACCCACCCGTCGCGCTCGTGATGGAACACGTTGTAGTAATGCTGGGCCTTGCTGTGGATAATGGATTTTTCCGGCACGCGAAGACCTCGAACTTCCCTGAGCGGTGGGCGAAACAATTGCCCGCCGCGACCCGGACCACGAGCAATTACTCGTGAGCTCAGACTGGCAGCGTTTCCCTTCCCGGGCGCCGGTACGAAAGCTTCACCACTCATTCGAGTGAGTAATTCGACTTGGCAGTTTCAGCCCGGTTCAAGGGCGCAGGGCTTCGGCGTAGTTGCGTGACGCCGGGTTTGTGCTCATCCGAGACCGAGGAGCGCGAGGGGGCGACGGGGGTCGCGGGCGTTGTGACGGAGGCTGGCCGCGATGTCACCCCGGCTGTCAGGAGGGCTCCGATGGCGAGGTTGCGCCAGGTGGCCATCGCGCGGGGCGCATTGCCGGTCCGCAGCTGTGAGGCGTCCTCGGCGAAGGTGGTGTCGCGGACGTGGTGCAGGGCCTCGGAAAGACGGTCAAACGCGCCGAGTCGATCAAGGAACATCAAGCCGGCCAGGGATAGACGCCAAGCTGAGACGGGCGATGTTGTGCGGGGTTGGTCGTTCGCGCGAAGGGGCGCGGCGATCCCAGACTGTCGCGGGCTCGGTATGGCCGGACGACAAGCGCAGCATCGCCAACCTCGCCCCGCGCACCACCGACCAACTCGCCGACCTGATCCGATCCCGACTCCGCTGTCGATCCACCGCTTATACCAACAGTATTGACCTTAATGGTGTCCAGCCGGTTGGATCATGACGACTGCGGAGAATCCGCTGCACACGCCGTCAATACCATGGAGAACAGCGAAGATGATGGACACGATCGTCGTCGGCGCGGGAATCGCCGGCCTCACGGCGGCACGCCTGCTTCGCGCTGCAGGGCAGCGTGTCGTCGTGCTCGAGGCGCGAGACCGCGTTGGTGGGCGGATGTGGACGGACCGGACGGCGGGGTTCTGCGTCGATCGTGGCGCCTCGTGGATTCACGGTGTCACCAACAACCCGCTCGCCGAACTCGTTTCCGCGCTCGGGATCGACACCTACGAGTTCACGGTGGGGAGTTTTCAGGCCGGTGGTCGGCCGATCGCCAACTATGACGAGTCTTCGTGCCTGCTGGGCGATGACGCGGCACGAGAGTGGACCGTCGACGTCGACGCGGCGGACGGCCTTTTGCAGCTGGCTGCCGCGTCGATGGGCCACGATGAGAGTTACGCCGCCGCGGCCGAGCGGGCCCTTGCCGCGACCGGCTGGGAACCCGGGCGAGTCGAGCGGGTCCGCGCGTTCTACCGCCATCGCACCGAGGAGCAGTGCGGTGCGGAGGTCGAGCAGGTCGCCGCTCACGGACTCGACGAGGACACCATCGACGGTGACGAAGTGGTCTTCCCTGGTGGCTACGACGAGATCCCCCGGAGGCTGGCCGACGGGCTCGACGTGCGCCTTGGAACCGCCGTGACCGCCATCACCAGGTCGGCTGCGGGAGTGCGGGTCGACACGCGCGAGGAGTCCTTCCAGGCCGCCCAGGTGATTGTCACGGTGCCGTTGGGCGTGCTCAAAGCCGGGGCGATCCGGTTCACGCCCGCCCTGCCCGAGGCCGTCGCGGGACCGATCGACCGGCTGGGAATGGGCGTGTTCAACAAGGTCTTCCTGCAGTTCCCGGACCGGTTCTGGCAGGACGGCGTCTCCGTGATCCGGCAGCACGGCCAGGCCGGTGTCCCCTGGCACTCCTGGTACGACATCTCCGCGGTGAGCGGCAAGCCGATGCTGCTGACCTTCGCCGGCGGTGCTTGGGGCCGGGAAATCGAGCAGATGACCGATGAAGAGGTGGTCGCGTCGGTGCTCCGGCCCCTGCGCAACATCTACGGCGACCGCGTTCCCGAGCCCGCCGCCCACTGGATCACGCGCTGGGGCATGGACCCGCTCGCCCTCGGCTCGTACTCCTACATCGCCGTCGGCTCCTCCCACGAGGATCACGAAGCGCTGGCGGGCCCGGTTGACGGCGTTGTCCACTTCGCGGGAGAAGCAACCTGGGGAGCCGCCCCGGCCTGCGTCGACGGGGCGCTGCAGTCAGGGCACCGCGCGGCCGAACGGATCCTCGGGTCACCGGTCTCCCTAGCTGTACTGACTCGTGAGGTTGGAGACGCGGCCGGGCGGTGGTGAGCCTTTCGGTGCGGTGTGCCCGCGGTGGCGATTTCAGGTGTGTAGCCATCCCGGGAAGCGTCGCGTCGTTCGGCTTCGCTGCGGTAGGGCAGGGTCTTTGCAGCGGTTCGAAGTGGCCCACTCCATGACGACTCTCGCGGCCCAGCCGTGTCAGCAGCTTGTGATGTGTTGCACCATGACGGCTTGAAGTGATCCACCCAGACAAGAACTTCATATGTGCTTTCACCAGGAGCAAGAGCAGCAGCTGCAGCGCAAAGTATCGATGGCCGCCGCCGCTCGCGCCCTGCCCGCCGGGATGGACATGCCGGGGCACGGCAGGCGGGTCAAGCCGGTGCCGACCGGCCTGGCCGACTGGGCGGGCGTGGCGAGCGCGCTGGGCCGCACCGGCAACATGCTGCGCGGAACGACCTACCACACGGGCTTCCCCCGGCAGGACCTTCACGTGGTCTCCGACGGCGTCGTCGTCACAGCGGGGCTCGCGCTGGGCACGCATGTGGCCTTCGTCCGGTATGCCGACGGCAGCACGATGCTGATGGGCGACGTGGTGGTCACCGAGAACGAACTGCAGTCGGTGACCGACGCCTGGCAGGCACACGGAATCGAGCAGACCGCGCTCCACAAACACCTGCTCGCCCAGACCCCCGACATCTGCTGGACCCACGTCCACGCACACGGCAACGACGCGGTGGCCATGGCCCGCGGACTGCGCGCCGGATTCGACCGCACCGGGACCCCGCCCGCCCTGCCGCCGGGCCCGCCGACCCCGGTCGACCTGGACATCGCCGCAATGGAGGCGGTGCTCGGCGCCAAGGGTTCCATCGAGGACGGGCTCTACAAGATCGTCTTCCTCCGCCGGGAGACCATCGCGGACGGTCATCTGATCCTGCCGCCCGGCCTGGGATCGACCAGCGCGTTCAACTTCCAGCCACTGGGCGGCGGCCGGGCCGCGCTCAGCGGCGACTGCGTCATGCTCACCGATGAGGTCCAGAACGTACTGAAGGCATTGCGGCGCGGCGGGATCAAGCTCGTCGAGCTGCACAACCATCACCTGGCGGAGGATCCCCGCCTCTTCTTCACCCACTTCTGGGGCCGTGGGCGACGGCGTCGAGCTTGCCCGGGCGGTGCGCCCCGCGGTGGACGCCACCGACGTCGTGCCTCCCGGCTGAGCCGGCCGCCCAATCCGACCCCGGCGAACGCGCCGTACCCGCCGTACCGACCGGGCGGGGTCGCTGGACCGATTGCGCCGGTCCAGCGACCCCGGCCGTCGAATCCGCTCTGCATATGGACCAATCGGCCCGGAGCGGCGCGTGCCCGTGCGGGTGACCGGGCACCCATGTCCTGTCCAGCCCGCGGATTCCTCGAACCACCCGTCAGATACACCTCTGGAGCTCCGTATGGAACCAGTCTCCGGCGCACGGCACTGCCCGTTCGACTATGCCGAGGCCCTCGAATTCGACCCGGTGCTCAGGCACTTGATGACCGAAGAACCCGTCTCACGCATCCGGCTGCCGCACGGCGACGGCGAGGCATGGCTCGTCACCGGCTACGACGACGTGCGCACGGTGACCACCGACCGGCGTTTCAGCCGGAGAGCCATCATCGGCCGGAACTTCCCGCGCATGACCCCTGAGCCGATCGTTCAGGACGAAGCGATCAATGTGATGGACCCGCCGGGCAGCAGCCGCCTGCGCAGCCTGATCTCCAAGGGCTTCGCGCCTCGTCACATGGAACGCATGAAGGTGCGTACCCAGCATGTCGTGGACGAGTTGCTGGACCGGATGGAGGAGCACGGCACCCCCGCCGATCTCTTCGAGCATCTGGCGGCCCCGCTGCCCCTGACCACCATCTGCGAGGTCCTCGACATTCCCGAGGCCGACCGCGCACAGTTGCGCGCCCACGCCCGGACCATGATGGACACGACCGTCGAGAACCGGGACGACGCGGTGCGGGCCAAGGCCGGTCTCCGCGCCTACTTCCAGAAGCTGACGGCGCAGCGGCGCGAGAACCCGGGCGACGACCTGATCAGCGCGCTGGCCACGGCTCGCGACGGGGACGAGATCCTCAATGACCAGGAACTGACCGTGATGGCCATGGTGCTGCTCATCACGGGCCAGGACACCACCACGTACGAGATCGGGAACATCGCCTACACGCTGCTCACCAGGCCCGACGAGCTCGCGATGCTGCGCGCCCGCCCCGACATGCTCCCACAGGCCATCGAGGAGCTACTGCGCTTCATTCCCTTCCGCAAGGGTGTCGGCATCCCACGTGTCGCCACCGAGGACGTGGAACTGAGCGGCGTGGCGATCCGGGCGGGGGACATCGTGCACGTCTCCTATCTGACGGCCAACCGCGACAGCCGGAAGTTCGACCGGCCCGACGAGCTGGATCTGGAGCGCGAGGGAACGTCCCATATGACCTTCGGCTGGGGCGGCCATCACTGTCTGGGTGCCCCGCTCGCGGCCACGGAGCTCCAGGTCGCCATCGGAACTCTGCTGGAGCGCTTCCCCGCTCTGAAGCTGGCGACGCCGGCCGAGGAAGTGCGCTGGAACAAGACCTCGATCTGGCGCTATCCCCTCAAGCTGCCTGTCGCCTGGTGAACAGGGGCGGTCCGGCAACGCACCGGGCCTCTGCGCACGGAAAGTGACTGTCACTGATGATGCGTCGCACCAGGGCGCCCGGCAACCCGGAACGATTCCGGGCCGCCGGGCGCCTTGCTGCGCGCTGTGCGCCTTGCCGCGTCGCGCTGCACGCCGGGCGTCGGCTCGACATGCGGCCCCGATCCACCTGCCGTAGCGTGATCCCGAAGGCCACCCACCCGAGCCGTGGCGGATCGGCATCCGCCCACGAACGGCTAGAACTCAGTCTTCGACGGTCGGCCCGTCCGCGCCCGTATCTGGGGTACCGAACCCGGCGCGGGAATCCACCAGAGCTCAGTTGCGCGCGGCACCGCACGTGCGGAGCCGTGGTGGCCACTCCCGCGTCGGTGAACACCCCGTAACCGTTGCGGGCCCGGCGGTGCGGACCAAACGTCCGCTAGGAGGAGTTCCATGGCGGTTCTCTGCAAGCCGGCAATCGAGGTTCCCGAGTACATCATCACCAACGAGGAAACCCTGGAACTGGCTCAACGGTTGCACGGCGACCATCCGCAGATCGACCTGGTCCTTCGTCTGATCGAACATACTGGGGTACAGAAACGGCATCTGATCCAACCGATCGAGAAGGTGCTGCAGCACCCTGGCTTCGACGCCCGCAGCATCACCTACGAACAGCAGACCAAGGCCAGGGTGCCGGCGGTGGTGCGCCAAGCACTCGATCAGGCCCAACTGGAGCCGCAGCAGATCGACTTGATCATCTATGTCTCCTGCACCGGCTTCATGATGCCTCCCCCGACCGCGTGGCTCATCGGCGAGATGGGCTTCCGGCCGCAGACGCGACAGATGCCGATCGCCCAACTCGGCTGTGCGGCGGGCGGCGCAGCCGTCAACCGGGCCCACGACTTCTGCAGGGCGTACCCCGAGGCCAACGTGCTGATCGTCGCCTGCGAGTTCTGCTCGCTGTGCTACCAGCCCACCGACCTGGGTGTCGGATCCCTGCTGTCCAACGGCCTGTTCGGCGACGGAATAGCCGCCGTCGCGGTCCGGGGCCACGGTGGCACCGGAGTCCGCCTGGAACGCAACGGCTCGTACATCATCCCGGACACCGAGGACTGGATCTCCTACGCGGTCCGGTCCACCGGATTCCACTTCCAGCTCGACAAGCGTGTGCCCGGAACCATGGAGCCCCTCGCCCCGGCCCTCAGCGACGTCGCGGAGGAGCACCAGTGGAACGCCGGCAAGATGGACTTCTACATCATCCACGCGGGCGGCCCGCGCATCCTGGACGACCTGAGCCGCTTCCTCGACGTGCCGCCGGAAGCGTTCCGCTTCAGCCGCGCCACGCTCACCGAGTACGGCAACATAGCCAGCGCGGTGGTGCTCGACGCCCTTGGCCGCATGTTCGACGAGGCTTCGGCCCTCGACGGCCACCGCGGCCTGACAGCGGGCTTCGGCCCCGGCATCACCGCCGAGATCTCCCTGGGCACCTGGACGACGGACTCCGATTAGGTTTCAGCCCGTCCGGCGTCTGAGGACCGGGGTCCGGGGCAGAGGGACCTTGACCCAAGGCCGGGTAGTTAGTGTTTTCGCTGGTCACGCAAGGGGTTCGGGATCTGTGTGATGGCCGCGTAGCGGCCCGTGCGGACTCTCTTGATCTTTCCTCTCTCGGTCCAGCGGGCAAGTTGGCGATAGGTGGAGACGAGGGTGACGTCGCCGAGGAGCACGGCGATCTCCCTTGAGCGCCATAGTCGTTCGGGCTCCGCCTGCAGGATGGTCAGGACACGTGCCATGCGATTGCCGGTGTTTTCCCGGTCGGTCGTCGCGGGCAGTGCGGGCTGCGGCAGCGGGGGCGGCAGGAGAGTGATCGTCGTCGAGTTCACGACCTTGCTATTGTCGGGCCGGCCGTCCAATTTCCTTTCCGCATAACGGGAGATGGGTGACTTCACCTTGCGGGTGCTGACGCGGCTTCGCCGTGCGGGCGACAGCGTCGACAGGACTCGCCAGCCGATCTCCCCGATGCCCTGCTCGAAGACTCCTTCCGCGCATACCAGCAGGTCGCGAGCGGTTTGGAGGGCGATAGTGAAGCCGCATCGGTCGGGATCGGTGCCCGGCCGGGACTCCGCCGCCTCGACCATGGTGCGGCGCAGAAGCTGGTAGAGGGTGAGCAAGGCCCACGTCTCCTGCTCGACGCCGACCGGATCATGCGAGCGCAGGCTCCGTGCATGCAGGATGGTGTGGCGGAGCGCGTAGTAGGCGCTCTCGTGCTCCCAGCGCTCGTGATACAGGTGCACGAGGCGGTCGGCGGGGTAGCGACGGGCGTCCATCAGTGTGGTTGCCAGGCGGTAGGAACCCTCGAAGGCGCTGCCGTCCGTGCAGAGGACGCTTACCCGGGCCTCGATGATGCGTACCGGGACGCCGCCGATGACCGAGAGGTAGGAGGAGTCGGTGAGCACCTTCAGAACCGGTGGGCGGCGGCGCTGGTTGATGCGGCCCAGGACCTGCGCGCCGGTGGAGTGCACGGCGGCGAGGAAGTCGTTGCCGTCGAAGCCCCGGTCCCACAACACCGGCATCTCGGGGCCCAGATGGTGCAACAGCCTGGTGGCGTAGGAGGTTTCGCCCTCCCGGGTGGGGCCGAAGACCGCTCCGATCACGGCCCGGGTGCCGGTCTCGACCAGCGTCATCAGCTCGACCTGGGGATAGCCGCCGTGCGCGCACCGCCCCAGCCAGCCGCGGTTGCGCTCACTGTCGGGCACTTTGATCGAGCTGCAACCGTCGAACGACACCGTCCGGTACGGGCCGAACCGTACCCCGGTGTGGTCGGCTGGGCCAACGGCCCGGCCAGCACCTCGAACAACGCCCGCACCGGCGCGCTGCCGACTCTGCGGCGCAGATCACGTAGCGCTTTCGTGCTCGGGCAGACGACCGGCATCCCCGACAGACCTGCGGTCAGTTTGTCCCAGACCAGCCGGTAGCCGACCTCGGGGAACAGGCACATCGCCACGAGGAAATAGACGCCGACCCGCGAGGGCAGATCACGCAGCCGCCGCTGCACGGTCCCGGTCTCGGACAAGACCGCGTCGACCAGCTCGAACGGCATGACCGGCGTCAGCTCCCCCAGATGTCCAGGAGCGAACCGGCCCGCGGCCACAGTCACCGTACGGGTGATGGCCGCCAGCGCCGACGGCGAGACACAGTGAACAGGCAACGGAGCTCCTTGCGGGACAAGCTGTCTTGGACGACTGCCTGTACCAACGAGCTCCGTTGCTTCACGTCGAGGCCCCGTCAACATCCCTTGCGTGACCAGCGAAAGCGCTAACTACCCGGCCTTGGACCTTGACCCCGGATGTTGGACACCGGCTTATGCGGCTGTGGCCGGCGTAGCAATTGGGCTCTGTAATCGGTGTGAGCAGTCGCGCCGTTGAGGCTGCCGCGGCACCGCTCGGCCGCCGCCAGGGCGTCGATGACGAGCTCGGCGCGCATGTGGTCGGCGATCGCCCAGCCGGCCATGCGGCGTGAGCACAGGTCGATCACCGTCGCCAGAAAGCAGCATTTGCCATCGCCGACGTTCAAGTACGTGATGTCGCCGACGTACGTGATGTCGCCGACGTACTTGGTGTTCACCGCCGTCGCGGTGAAGTCGCGACCGATCAGGTCTGGCGCCTTGGCCGCGGCCGGGTCAGCGATGGTGGTGCGGTGCCTGAGGCGAAGTCGCAGGCCGGCCAGCCCGATCGGGCGCATGACGCGGGCGATGCGCTTGTGGTTGACGCGCTCGCCGTCCTCGCGGAGTTCGGCGGTAATCCTGGGGACGCCGTAGGTGCCGTCCGAAGCGGTGTGGACAGTGCGTATGCGCCGGGCGAGCCGGTCGTCGGCGGCCTGGCGGGCGGCCCGCGCCGTAACGGCGCTGGTGGTCGTCAACGAACTGGCAGCGGTTCACCAGCGCGTCTCCCCGGCGAAATACCGGGCAGCCTTGCGCAGGATGTCGTGTTCCCCTCCAGCTCGCGGATTCACTCGCGCGCGGCGGCCAGCTCGGCCTGCATCGGGTCCGCGGCCTGGACCGGCGCGGCCGGCCGGGACATCGAGTGAGCATCGGGGCGTCGTCCGTCAGAGCGGTAACCGGCCTCATGGTCAGCACGGCGCGCCGGCTCACGCTGCGCTGAGGCCCGTGCACGCCCGCTCGCCGGTCGGCCAGGACGCAAGGCGTCTGGTCCGCCGCGATCGCGGCGGACCAGACGCCTTGGCCGTCGCAGCCGATACCGCCGGCTCGGCCACCACCAGCCCGCCGGCACGGCGGACATCACTTCACCACAACGTTGTCCCCGGACGATGTCGACGGCGCGGTGGTGGTGTTGCCGTAGTACACCCAGCGCCACGTACCCGTCCTGGAGGCCTTCACGGTTGTCCTGAGATCACCCGAGCCGTTCGCGTACACCTTCTTCACCCTGGTGTACGAGGCGGCACCGGCAGGCTTGAACTGCAGGCTCACCGTGCGGCCTCCGTAGGAGGCGTACTTCCTGGTCTCCCAGTTGGCCCGCGTGACCTTTCCGGTCACGGTGATGGTCCTGCCCTTGGACACCGGTTCGGGCGAGGCGTTGACGGTCAGGCGGGAGTTGCGCTTGACGTAGACCGTCAGGCTCTTGTCGTCGGTGTCACCACCGCCGCCGTTGAAGTGCACCTCGGCCGCTACCTTCCAGGCCCCGGCCTCGCTGTTGCGCATGTCCCACACGCTCGGGTCGAAGTACATCGTCTCTCCGGCATCCCGTCCGCCACAACGCGGCACACGCTAAAGTGGTCCAGACCATCCGTCAATAGGTCTGGACCATAAGCGGGATGACATCAGATCACCTTCCCGCCCTCCACGCCCTCAGGGCGGGCACGAAGACCTGATCCCCGCCCCGCCCTCAGGCCTCGCCCTCAACCCTTCACCGGCCTCATCCGGCGACGTGCTCGGCGGCACCCCCGGTACCGTCCGGCCACGGCAGCTCGATGGCGGTCTGCGGTTCCTCGTCCGTGGGCGGCACCAGGTCCCCGGGCGGCTCGTCGGGCACAGACTCCGACGGTGCGCCCGATGGCTCGTCGGTGGGGTCGCGCGAGGGCGGGTCCGTCGGACAGCCCGGCGGCGCCGCCGGGCTGTCCGCGAGGGTCCCCGACGGCGCAGCCGAAGGGCTCGCGGTCGCGGCGGCCTCCTCCCCGGGCGGCGTCGGGACGCCCGGCGTCGGACAGTCGGTGGGCGCGGTGGTTCCCGACGGGGTCGGCTCCGCGGGCGGCAGGCCGGGCAGCCTTCCGGTGATGTCGGTGCCCGGGCCGTACGGCGGCGGCACCTCGGGCACACGGTCCCGGGCGGCCCCGTCCCCGGCCCGGCGCTCGATCCAGGCGTTGTCGTCCACGTCGACGATCACCAGGGCCGTGACCTCGCGCGCGGTGGGCTCGACGACGACGGTGCGTTCCGGGTCGTAGCCGGTCCACCCCTCCCCCCGGCCGGCCGCCGCGCGCGCACCGTTCGGCGGGGTCAGCGGGTTTCCGCAGACGCAGCGCACGCGCGGCAGCCCGTGGCGGTCGACCATCACCGCGGTGCCGGCCTGGAGCACGGCCTGGACCGTGGTCGCGGCTCCCCCGCTGAAGCCGTGGCCGGCGACCCGGGTGTCGGCGCGCAGCAGGACCGGGGTCAGCCCGCGCAGAAAGCCGGCGATGCCCGCCGGGGCGATGCCCGCGGCCCGCGCGAAGGCCTCACCCCTGGCGCGGTCGGCGGCGAGGAAGCGGATCTGCTTCCCGACGTCACAGGAGGCGACGGAGCGGGTGCCGCCGTAGAGGCCGGGGGTGGAGCCGGCGAGCCTGTGAACCGCCGGGCCGCCAGGGGCCGGGGCCGCCCGGGAACCGGTGCGCGACGGGGCGGGCGCCGCACCGACCGGCCTCGCCGTCGATCCGGTGAAGGGGTCGGGCCCCCGCTCCGCGGCCGGCAGCAGGACGACCTCCTGGGCGTCGGCCGTCCCCTTGGTGCCCCTGCCGCCGCCGGGGGCGGCCTGCGCGCAGCCCGCGGCGAGCAGGATTCCGGCGGACAGCGTGGCGCCGGCGGCACGTCGCAGGCTTATGGGTGAGCGCACGAAGAGGTCTCCTGCCGGTCAACCGGTCCCGAGCGGTCCCCTCATGGCCGGTTCACCGGTCGCGAGTGGTCCCCTCATGTCTGCCGCAGTCGGCCCTCCCCCGCAAGCCGGCGGCACGCGACGGGCGCAGTGCGCCGGACGGCGTCGCCCCCTCACCTTGAACACGTTCAAGAAAGGCTCTAGAGTCGGCACCGACATCACTTGAACATGTTCAAGACGAGGGATGTGTCATGTCGGTCCTGGTCGGTCTGATCGTGATGCTCGGCATGCTGGTGATCGTGCCGGCCGGGCTGCTGCTGGCGGGCGTACCGGGCCTCGACCGGATACGACGCCTGTGGCCGGCCTTCGCCGTACCCGGAGCCGTCTCGCTCTGGCTGCCGCGCGGCCTGCCCGCCACGGCCCTCGCCCTGTGCTACGCCCTCGGGACCGCAGCCCTCGCACTGCACTGCCTTCCGCGACTCGTCCGCCGCCCCGCCCCGCTGCTCTCCATCCGGACCGCGCCCGCCGAGATCGCGCTGCTCACCGCTCTGGTGACCCCCTCGATCGCCGCGACCGCGCTGGTCGCCGAACGCTCGGGGCACCCCCTGTTCGGCTTCGGCCTCGGCATCCTGGCGCTGACCGTGCCGCACTTCCACTTCGCCGGGTTCGCCGCCGCGCTGGTCTCCGGGCTGGTCTGCCGGCTCGTCGACAGCACGGCGGGCAGATTCGCCGCGCTGAGTGTGCCGCTGGGTACCCTGCTCGTCCTGATCGGCTACTTCGCCGGAGACCGGACCGAGCTGGCCGGGGCCGTCGTGCTGACGGCGGGGATGTGGACCGTCGCCCTGCTGACCTGGCAGACGGTCCGGCCGGCCGCCCGCGACCGCGCCACCCGGCTGCTGCTCGCCATCTCGGCCGCCGTGCTCGTGCTGACCATGGTGCTCGCGCTGAGCTGGGCACTGGGCGAGGCGACCGGACTGCCCCACCCCACCCTGACCTGGATGGCCGCCACGCACGGCGTCGGCAACGCGCTGGGCTTCGCGCTCTGCTCGGTGCTCGCCTGGAAACGGCTCCGCGACCGCACCGATCACGAAGGACGCACCGCATGAGCACCCTGACCTATCCGGAAGCGGGCGCCACCCGTCTCGGCCCGCTCCCCGACGGCTACCACCACCTCCACCACCGCGACCGGATCGGCCACGGCCGCGCCGACTTCGAGGCCGCAGGCGCCGCGGTCACCGAATTCCGGATGCACCGCGCCGCCGGAGCCCGGGTCAGGGCATCGGCACCACGCGCCGAGCCCGGAGCGTCCGTTCGGGTGGCACTGGGGGTCGGCCCGTTCCGCTTCATCGCACCCTGCCAGGTCATCTGGACCGAGTACGGACCGCAGCGCATCGGATTCGCGTACGGGACGCTGCCCCGGCACCCCGAGTGCGGCGAGGAGTCCTTCGTGGTCGACCTGGCGGACGACGGGACGGTGTCGTTCACCGTCATGGCGTTCAGCCGGCCCGCCCGCTGGTACGCCCGGCTCGCCGGTCCGTTCGTACCGGTGGCCCAGCGCTGGTACGCGCGCAGGCTCGGCAGCACACTGCGCCGGATCGTCTCGGAGGGGCGCGACCAGCGGAACTGACGCGCCGAAAGGCGCCGCGGGGCCGATACTGGAGGCGATGGAATGGTTCACCGCAGACGGGTACTGGCTCAGCCGGCTGATCTTTCAGCGAGCGCTCGCCGTGATCTATCTGACCGCCTTCCTCACCGCCGCGCTCCAGTTCCGGGCGCTGATCGGTGAACGCGGCATGCTGCCCGTGCCCGAACTCCTGCGGCGCACGGACTGGCGCACCGCACCCGGGCTCTTCCGCCTCCACTACTCCGACCGCTTCTTCGCCCTGGTCGCCTGGACCGGCTGTGCGATCTCCGTCGCGCTGATCGCCGGCGTGGACGGCCGGCTGCCGTTGTGGGCGGCGATGCTGCTGTGGGCCCTGCCCTGGGTGCTGTACCTGTCGATCGTCCAGGTCGGCGACACCTGGTACGGCTTCGGCTGGGAGTCACTGCTGCTGGAGACCGGCTTCCTCGCCGTCTTCCTCGGCAATGCGGACACCGCCCCACCCGTGCTGATGCTGTGGCTGCTGCGCTGGGTGCTCTTCCGGGTGGAGTCCGGCGCCGGGCTGATCAAGATCCGCGGCGACGACTGCTGGCGCAAGCTGACGTGCCTGTACTTCCACCACGAGACCCAGCCGATGCCCGGACCGCTGAGCTGGTTCTTCCACCACCTCCCCAGACCACTGCACCGGGCCGAGGTCGCGGCCAACCATGTGACCCAGTTGCTCGTACCCGTGCTGCTCTTCACCCCGCAGCCGGTGGCGAGCGCGGCGGCGGGTCTGATGGTCCTCACCCAGCTGTGGCTGGTGCTGTCGGGGAACTTCGCGTGGCTCAACTGGCTGACGATCGCGCTCGCCCTGTCGGCCGTCGACTGGTCCCTGGTCGCCGAGCCGCCCGCGCAGTCCGGCGCGCCCCTCTGGTACGAGGTGGTGGTCATCGCCGTCACCGCCCTGGTCCTGGTCCTCAGCTACCGCCCGGCCCGCAATCTGGTCTCGCGCCGCCAGGCGATGAACCGCTCCTTCGACCCACTGCACCTGGTCAACGCGTACGGCGCGTTCGGCAGCATCAGCCGGGTCCGGCTGGAGGTGGTGGTCGAGGGAACGGACGAGCCGGTCGTGCACCCGGGAACGGTGTGGCGGGAGTACGGCTTCCGCGGGAAGCCGGGCGATCCGCGGCGGCTGCCGCGCCAGTTCGCCCCGTACCATCTGCGGCTCGACTGGATGATGTGGTTCGCCGCGCTCTCGCCCGCCTACGCCCGCCCGTGGTTCGGCCCGTTCGTACAGCGGCTGCTGGAGAACGACCGGGACACGCTGCGGCTGCTGCGGCACAACCCGTTCCCCGGTGCTCCGCCGACGCACGTCCGCGCCAGGGTGTACCGCTACCGGTACACGACCTGGCGCGAACTGCGGGCCACCGGACGCTGGTGGCACCGCACCTACGTGCGGGACTTCATGCGCCCGGTGCCGCCGGGTCCCTCTCCGGTCAGCCGGACCAGGCGATCTTGAACGCCCGGGGGTGCTCGCCGGTCCTGCGGGCCGCCGCCGGTACGTCGATGACCCGCGAGTCGCCGACGAAGAACCGGGGCTGCCGGGCATTCGATGCCCGGCCCGCCCCCCGTCCGGCTACTTCTCGTGCTCGCGGGCCCGCAGCAGGGTGCTGATCTGCTTGACGAGTTCGTCGTCGCTGGTCACGGGCTTGCCGGAGACCAGCGCACCGAGGCGCTCGGCGGTCTGGAAGTCGTACGCCCGCTCTGCCTCCGCGCCGGGAACGCTGTCGTACTCCTCCTTGGCACGGAACCCGACGGTCAGCTCCACGGCCTTGGCGATGAGCCAGGTCAGGATGAACGAGAAGGCGATCACGGCGACGATAGCGACCAGCTGCTTGCCCAGCAGCCCCCAGCCGCCTCCGTAGAACAGTCCCTTCTTGCCGCTGATGCGTGCGGTGGCGAACAGGCCGACCATGATCAGGCCGATCAGCCCGCCGACACCGTGCACACCCACTACGTCGAGGGTGTCGTCCACGTTGAAACGGAACTTCAGCGTGATCGCGAAGGCGCAGACCGCGCCGACGACGAGGCCGGTGATGACCGCGCCGAGCGTGTTGATCTCGCCGCAGGCCGGGGTGATGGCGACCATGCCCGCGACGGCGGACGAGACGACCCCCATCGTGGTGACCCTGCCGGTACGCCACTTCTCTACCAGCGGCCAGGTGACCATCGCGCCCGCGGCCCCGAGCTGGGTGTTGATGAAGGCCGCGGCGGCGGTGCCCTGGTCGCTCAGCGCCGAGCCGGAGTTGAAGCCGAACCAGCCGAACCAGAGCAGCCCCACTCCGATGACCACAAGCGGAATGTTGTTGGGGCGCTCCTCGCGGCGGGCGAAGTCGCGTGGTGCCCGCAGCACGAGCGCGACGGCGAGGCCCGCGACACCGGAGTTGAGCTCCACCGGGAGACCGCCGGCGAAGTCGAGGGCGCCGAGGTGCTTGACGATCCAGCCGTCCGTGTCGAACACCCAGTGCGCGAGGGGGATGTAGACGATGAGCAGCCACAGCACGACGAAGACGAGCCAGCCCTTCATCGTGGCGCGGTCGGCGATCGAACCGCTGATCAGCGCCACCGTGATGATGGCGAAGCCCATCTGGAAGGTGCTGTAGACATAGGTGGGGATCGAACCGGTCAGCGTGGTCAGGTCGATGCCGCGCATGAACACATGGTCGAGATTGCCGATGACTCCGGCTCCTCCGACATCCGGTCCGAACGCGAGCGTGTATCCGATGACCCACCAAACGAGGGTGCCGAACGCGAGTGCGGCGAAGCTCATCTTGATCATCATCAGCACGTGCTTGGTGCGCACCATGCCGCCGTAGAAGAACGCGAGACCGGGCGTCATCAGCAGCACCATGGCGGTGGAGGCGAGCAGCCAGGCGGTGTCACCGGAGTTGTACGCGGGTGGCATCGGCGCGGGAGCGGTGTTCATCGGCGGGTACCTCGTCGGTGTCGTGGGGGCGGAGGCTACGGCTTGCGCAGGTCGGGGGCGGGATGGCCGGTGAGCAGCCGGCGTACGGACTGCCAGGCGACCTGGTGGGCCGCGGCGACCCGGATCGGGCTGTCGTCCAGGAGCCGCACCCAGGCGCCGCAGTCCCGGGGCAGGGTGCTCACCCCGTAAAGGACGCCGAGTGGGGCCAGCGCCTCGTGCAGGGTGTCGGCGAGTTCGGCGGCCGGGGCGCGGTCGGTCACGACGAAGAGCGAGGCGACATGGTCGTGACCGGCGAACACACCGGGTCCGAGGACTTTTTCGCCGTCCCGCCCCGGGGCCAGGCGCAGGGTGTCGACGGCGAGCAGGGTGCCGTCGGGACGGCTGATGCGCAGGTCGGTGGCGAGCACCCGGTAGGCGTGGCGCTCGCCGCGGGCGAGCCGTCCGGCGGTGAGGGTGTCACCGACGACGACGGTGGCGCCGCTTGCGACCGTGACCTCGGTGCGCTGGTAGAAGCGCGCGTCCTTGAACGGGATCAGCGGGTCCGGCAGGTACTCGACGTAGCTGCCGGCCTCCGCAGTGAGGTGCACCCGCTGGCTCGCGTAGTCGTGCTCCATCCGGAAGATCTTGGTGGCGGCCTGGGTGGTCAGATGGACCTGGGTGTCGGGGCCGCAGCGGAAGTCCATCCGGTAGCGGTCGGCCTGGGCGACGCCGCCGCCGGTCGCCATCAGATAGACGTAACTCATGCCGGTCAGTGCGGGGTCGATCCACAGCGGCCGCATGATCTGCAGCGGTGTCTTCTGGTAGCGCTCGACGAGTTCGGTGCGCTCGCCCCGTACGGCGAAGGCCAGGTCGAGGATGCCGACCTTCGCCGGGGAACCGGGCGCGAGGGTGTCGGGCACGGAGGCCAGGGCCGCCACGTCCGGGGGGACCCGGACCGCGGTGTAGTACTCCTCGGTGAGCCGGTCGACCGGTGGCCGGTGCGGGGCGAGCGTCATCTCAGATCAGCACCTTGCGGCGCGATTCGAGATAGACCGCGATGTCGTCGATGCCGACACCGGTCAGGCAGTCGGTGAGGACGACGGGGCGGTTGTCCCGGACCCGGTGGGCGTCGGACTCCATGACGTCGATGTCCGTGCGGACGTACTTCGCGATATCGATCTTGTTGATGACGAGCAGATCGGACTCGGTGATGCCGGGGCCGCGCTTGCGGGGCATCTTCTCGCCCTCCGCGGTGTCCAGCACGAAGATGAAGAGGTCCACGAGTGCCGGGCTGAAGGTCAGGGTGAGGTTGTCGCCGCCGGACTCGTAGAGCAGCGTGTCGGTGTCCGGGAAGCGCTCCAGCATCTCCGCGCCGGCCGCCAGGTTCATCGTGGGGTCGTCGCGTACGGCGGTGTGCGGGCAGGCGCCCGTCTCGACGCCGACGACCCGCTCCGGTTCGAGGACTCCGGCCAGGGTGCGGCGGACGTGCTGGGCGTCCTCCTGCGTGTAGATGTCGTTGGTGATGACGGAGGGGCGGTGCCCGCGCTCGATCAGAATCGGCACCAGCGCCTCGATGAGCGCGGTCTTGCCGGATCCGACCGGTCCGCCGATGCCGACCCGCAGTACGTTGTCGTCCATGGTGCTCCCTGGTATGAGACGGGGTGGATTTCAGCTGGCGAAGAGCCTTGCCTCGGCGCGTTCATGACGGCCCGACATGATGTCCGAGGCGAAGACGGTGGCGCCGACGTCGTCGAGTTCGCGCCGCAGCGCCGCCTCGACGGCCGCTTCGATGACGGGTGCGGCACCCCGCAGGAGGGTCTGCGCCGAGCGGTGGTCGGTCAGCCGGAGTCTGAGGGCCGCGCCCGCGAAGCTGACGCAGAATGCGAACAGGTCGGAGGCGACGGCCTGCCGGACCGGGACCCCGGTCGCGGCGTAGATGACACCTGCGGCCACCGCCTGCGTTCCGGGGGCCTCACGGCGTACGACGCGGTCGAAGTAGTCGCCGATCTCCGGGCGGTCGAAGACCTCATGACCCAGGTCGAGCAGTTGCCGCCCGGTCCGGGTGGCGGCCTGGCGCATCTCGCGGCCCAGCTTGGTCGCGAAGAGGTGCTCGTCGATCCGGACGACGGCCGTCAGGTCGCCCGCCGCGGTCGCGCGGTGGGCGAGGGCGAGGGCCGTGGCGTCGGCCGGACCGACGCCGTGCAGCAGCAGGTCGTGGAGCAGCAGCGGCACGGTGGCCGGGTCGACGGCCCCGGCCTGGGCGAACCCCTCCAGGCTGTGCGACAGCGTGTAGAAGCCGCTCGGGAACGCGGAGTCGGTCAGCTGGAGGCTGACCAGCAGCGGTCCGAGACCCGTGCCGGCCGTCACCGCGGCCGACAGGGGTTCGCCCGCGGTGTCGTCCTCGTTTCGGTACATCGGCCCTAGACCAGGAAGTAGAGGTGGTTGAGGGGCAGCGTCTCGGCCGGGTCGATGGTGGCGACCTTGCCGTTGAGCGTGACCTTGAACGTCTCCGGGTCGACCTGGATGTCCGGCAGGGCGTCGTTGCGGATCATGTTGTGCTTGCCGATAGTACGGGTGCGGCGGACCGGCAGGATCTGCCGTTCCAGGCCGAGTTCGGCCGGCACCCCGGCGGCGATGCCCGCCTGGGACATGAAGGTGACATGAGTCGCCTGCAGCGCCTTGCCGAGCTGGCCGAACATCGGCCGGTAGATGACCGGTTGCGGGGTCGGCAGCGAGGCGTTGGGGTCACCCATCTGCGCCCAGGAGACGATGCCGCCCTTGATCACCATCTTCGGCTTGGCCGCGAAGGAGTGGATGGGCCACAGCACGATGTCCGCGAGCTTGCCCTTCTCGATCGATCCCACGTGGTCGGCGATGCCGGAAGCGATGGCCGGGTTGATGGTGACCTTGGCGAGATAGCGCAGCACCCGCTGGTTGTCGTTGCGCGCCGAGTCGCCCTCCAGCCTGCCGAGCTTGTCCTTGCAGTGGTGCGCGGTCTGGAAGGCCCGGGTGACGGACTCCCCGATCCGGCCCATGGCCTGGGAGTCGGAGGAGAACATGCTGATCACACCGAGGTCGTGCAGCACCGACTCGGCGGCGATCGTCTCGGCCCGCACCCGGCTGTCGGCGAAGGACACGTCCTCGGGGATGTCATGGCTGAGGTGGTGGCAGACCATGACCATGTCCAGGAGCTCGTCCACCGAGTTCTTGGTGTAGGGCAGGGTCGGGTTGGTGGAGGACGGCAGGACGTTCGGCTCGCCGGCGACCCGCATGATGTCGGGGGCGTGGCCGCCGCCCGCGCCCTCGCTGTGGAAGGTGTGGATGGCCCGGCCGTCGATCGCGGAGCGGGTGTCCTCGAAGAAGCCGCTCTCGTTCAGGCTGTCGGTGTGGATGGACACCTGGACGTCGTGCGCGTCGGCGACGTTCAGAGCGTTGTCGATGACGGCCGGGGTGGCGCCCCAGTCCTCGTGCACCTTGAGCCCGCAGGCGCCCGCGACGATCTGCTCGCTGAGCGCTTCCGGCAGGCTGCCGTTGCCCTTGCCCATGATGCCCAGGTTGACCGGGAAGCCCTCGGCGGCCTGGAGGAACCTGGCGATGTTGAACGGGCCGGGGGTGCAGGTGGTGCCGTTGGTGCCGTCGGTCGGTCCGGTGCCGCCGCCGATGAGGGTGGTGATGCCGTTGGTGAGCGCCTGCTCGGCCTGTTGCGGGGAGATCAGGTGCACGTGGGTGTCGATGGCGCCCGCGGTGGCGATGAGGTGCTCCCCCGCGATGGCTTCGGTACCGGGACCGATGACCAGGTCCGGGTCGACGTTGTTCTGGGTCTGCGGATTGCCGGACTTGCCGATGCCGACGATGAAGCCGTCCTTGATGCCGATGTCGCACTTGACGACGCCGACCATCGGGTCGATGACCACGACGTTGGTGATGACGGTGTCGAGTGCGCCCTGGGCACTGGTGGCCTGCGGGTCGGAGGCCATGCCGTCCCGCATGGTCTTGCCGCCGCCGTAGAGGACCTCGTCGCCGTACTGGCCCTCGCTGTAGTCCTTCTCGACCTCGACGACGAGGTTGGTGTCGGCGAGGTGGAAGCGGTCGCCGACCGTCGGGCCGAACATGTCGGTGTACTGCTTGCGGGGCAGGATGGGCATCAGCGCGAACCCTTCTTCTTTTCCTTGGTGACCTTGGAGTCCTTGGCGCCGGGCTTGGCTGCCTTGACGTTCTTGGCGGCGGGGGTGCCCTGCGCTCCCTGGAAGCCCTGCTCGATGGCCTTGCGGACGGCTTCGACGCGTGCCGGGTGGGAGGAGAGGCTGCCGTTGAGCAGCCCGCTGAAGCCGACCAGACGGCCGGTTCCGGCGTACGCGCACAGCTCGACCTCACGCGAACCACCGGGCTCGAAGCGCACGGAGGTGCCGGCGGGGATGTTGAGGTGCATGCCGAGCGTCTCATGGCGGTCGAACGACAGCGCCGAGTTGACCTCGAAGAAGTGGTAGTGAGAGCTGATCTGCACCGCACGGTCACCGGTGTTGCTCACGGTGAGCTTCAGCGTGCGGCGGCCCGCGTTGATCTCGACGGGGTCCTTGCCGTAGATGTACTTCTGACGGAACGTCATGCGATGCTCCTGATGACTTGGCCCGCTCCATCGGCGGACGGGTGCTGATGCATGTGCGTATGTCCGGGGCCGTGGTGGTGACCATGACCGTGGTCGTGTCCCTCGCCCGGTGGGTGGGTGTGGGAGTGACCGTGGTTCTCCGCCGCGGTCAGCCCCGTCGCGATACCGTCGTCGCCGCGCTCGCGCCATCGCCGCCGGGCGTCGGACACCCGCTCGGCCAGCACCCGCCGCAGCGCGGACGCGGGCACGAGGGGACCCGCCACGTCAACGGGCAGCCGAACCGCGCCGGAGACCTCGGGCGCCTCCGGAGGCGCGAATCCGGCCGGAAGCAGCGTCACGCGCTCCGCGCCGAGCAGCCGGCAGCGCCGGACGCCCTCGGCCGGGTCGGGATCCCCTCCGGTGAACGCCACCTCGACCAGGTCGTGCCGCCCGTAGCGGCGTACGAGCGCGGCGATCCGGTACAGCTCCGCGTCCTCGAACGGGTCCCCGGACGGGGCCGTGACCAGCAGGGCGGAGGTCTCAGGGACCCGGCCCGCGGCGGCGCGCAGCCAGCCGACGAGGTGCTGGGCGGTGCCGAACGGCTCGGCGAGCACGGTCGCGGCCCGTTCACCGCCGGGGACGGCGCGCAGGGTCCGGGCGGTGTCCGCGACGAGTTCGGGGTCACGGCCGAGCGTCATCGGGACGACCACGGTGCCCTCGCCCCGGCGCAGGTGCGCGGAGACGCTCCGGAACAGCTCGCGCCCGCTCGGCACGACGTTCACGCCGGGGTCCACGACCCCGTCCAGAGCCCGCCCGTACGCGGCTTCGCGGCCGCACACGGCGATGACACCGAAGCGCTCGGCCACCGGGGTCAGCCCCCGATCGGGTCGTGGCAGGACACCAGCTTCGTACCGTCCACGAAGGACGCCTCGACCTGGAGCAGGCCGAGCATCTCCCGCACGCCGGGCATGGTGTCCGACTCACCCACGACGTGGCGGCCCAGTTCCATGCAGTCCGCGACGCTCTGGCCGTCGCGCGCCGCTTCGAGGATCGCCTCGGTGATCAGCGCGACCGACTCGCTGTAGTTGAGCTTGAGGCCACGTCCCTGGCGTTTGCGGGCCAGGTCGGCCACCACGTACACCAGCAGCTTGTCGATCTCGCGAGGGGCGAGGTTCATCGTCAGTACCTTCCTCGGGTTGTACGGGCGGAGGGCAGAGGGCCCGGTGGGGGCCGGGGCGGTCAGCCGCTCCGGCGCAGACGGGGCAGCAGCGGCACGGCGGCCATCAGCACCCAGGTGGTGAGAATGAACGGCCAGGTGAAGGTGTGGCCGCCGAAGGGCTTGAAGAAGGACGTCAGCGACGCCGTCAGCCCGGTGCTCGCCGCGGCGCCGAACAGCGCGTACACACCGGTCCAGACCGTGTTCGCCATGAACACCGCACCGATCGCGATGGCCACGAGCACCGCGTTGTATCCGTAGATGCCGTTGGCGATCAGGGCCGTCGGTGCGCCCAGCACCCAGGCGGCGACGATGCCGAGCACGCTGCCGGCCGCCGCGTAGAGCACGACGCGCAGTCCTGCCAGGGCGAGACCGACGAGCATGATCAGTCCGACGTACCAGCTGTCGATCAGGAAGACCTGCGAGATGTTGTTGAAGAACGCGTGCCACAGGGCGCTCCAGGACATCGCGGTGTCCCCGGTGGTGGTGCTGGCCACTGCGGCCGGGGCGCCGTGCCAGACCCGCTCGAACGAGGGGGCACCCACCACCATCACTCCGGAGACCAGGCAGAACGGCGCGGTCAGGGGGGTGAGCCCGTAGGGGGTGAGGAAGGTGCCCAGAGCAGCCATCAGGAGGGTGCACATCATGGCGCCGATGACGATCAGCACATAGGTGGCGAGGTGGTTCCCCAGCGAGGAGAAGAGGGCGATGCCTGTCAGACAGCCCGCATATCCCTGAAGGCCGAGCGCGATACCCGCCCGGTCGACAGCGAGGGCGTAGGCGGTCGCGGTCGCGATCAGTGTGCCGAGCGTGGCGGAGAGGCCGTTCTCCCAGCCCGACACCCACAGCGCGATCAGAATCGCCACGCCGGTCAGCAGAGCGGCCTGGAGATCGACCTGCCCGAAACCCCGCAGGGAGGCAAGGACATACGCGGACGGCTGACGGCTCTCCAGCCGACGGACTATTTCCGGCTCGGCGAGAGGCAAGGCTGGCTCCAACGACTCGACGGGGAAGGGCCCCTGCGGCCCGCGGGCCGGAAGAGCACATATCTATGCAAACCATCAAGGCACAAAGTGATCGGATTATCGCGCTGCGTGGGCTCCGGCTGGGCCAGTCGGGTACGGGCTCGGACCGGCAAGCGTGCTCCGCCCGGGCCGCCCGGGCCGCTCCGTAGATTCGCGGAATGTCCCCCAAGATGCGGCTGAACCTTCACACCCACCCCGATCACCACCCCGGGGTGCAGCTGTCCGTGGTGGGCGCCGTCGCGATCGGCGGTGCGGCCGGAGCCGTCGCCCGGCACAGCGCCGAACGTCTCTGGCCGACCGGCGCTTCGGCCTTCCCGTGGACGATTCTGCTGGTCAACACGGTGGGCTGTTTTCTGATGGGCATCCTGATGGTCACCATGAAGCTGCGCTTCCCAGGTGCTCCCCGGCTGATCAGCCCGCTGCTCGGCACCGGTGCGCTCGGCGGATTCACCTCGTTCTCGCACTACACGGACGACGTCCGGAAGCTGTTCGAGAACCATCAGCCGGGGTACGCGGTCGGCTGCCTGGTGCTGACCGTGGTGGCCGCACTGGCCGCCGTGACGGCGGGGGCGTTGGCCACCCACTTCGCCTTCGGGCGTTCCTACGCCACGGAAAATAACGCGTCATGACCGACTGGCTGCTCGTCATCGCCGGGGCGCTGGTGGGCGCACCGCTGCGCTACTACCTCGGGGTCGACGCGAAGTTCCGTCTGCACAGCGTCTTCCCGTGGGGCACCTTCGCAGCCAACGCCGGCGCGTCCCTGCTGCTCGGCTTCATCGCCGAGGCGGCGGCCGACGGGGACCTGGGCGCCCGGCTCCATCTGCTGCTCGCCGCCGGGTTCTGCGGGGCCCTGTCGACCTGGTCGACGTTCTCGTACGAACTGCTGACCCTGACCTCCGCGCGCCGCGTGACCCTGGCGGCGGGCTATCTGCTGCTCACCGTGTGCGCGGGGGTGGGCCTCTCGTTCGCCGGGGCGGCCGTGGCCCGCGCGGCGTTCTGAGCCGACGAGATCGTCAGCCACGTCGCCGCACGGCCGAGCTCCGGCCCCGCCCCTTCTCGGGGTACGGGCCGGAGCTCGGTGGAAGCACTCAGTCGATGCCGGGCAGGATGTGCGGCTCGGCGAGGTCGTCCTCGTAGCCGGCCAGCCGGATCGGTGCGGACCTGGCCCAGACCTCGATGTTCCGGAGCTTCTCGGGCCTGCGGGCCCGCTCTCCGTACTGTTCGGCCGGTCGCTTCTCGCGCTTCGTCAGTTCCGGTGTCGTCACCGCGCACTCCTTTGTGTCGCGTAACCCCGGGCGTCGCCGACAGTCCGGACTTCGATACCGGCAGTCGACCGCCCGTGAGGGGCGGGGGCAGGATCAGCTTCGGTCGCGGTGGCGCCGGGTACGGGGCGGGACGGCGACCTGGTTGACAGGCCTGTCCCAGGACGGCCGAGGAACCTTCGTGGATCCCTTGGTGGCGTCCGTTCCCCTCAGCGTAACCAAATGAGCGCATCCGCGCTCGATGGAACGTGTGCCCTGGATCACTTTCAGCCACCGATTGCGGAAAAGACCCGGCCCGGGAAGCTTCCCGGGCCGGGTCCGCGACTGCGTGGAGTGGTGGTGGTCCGGACTGCTACCAGTTCGCGGGGGCGTAGTCCTTGAGGAAGCAGCCGTACATCGTCTCGCCCGCTTCACCGCGGACGATCGGGTCGTAGACACGGGCGGCGCCGTCGACCAGGTCGAGCGGGGCGTGGAAGCCCTCCTCCGCCAGCCGGATCTTGTCGGGGTGGGGCCGCTCGTCGGTGATCCAGCCGGTGTCGACGGCGGTCATCAGGATGCCGTCCTTCTCGAACATCTCCTGGGCACTGGTACGGGTCAGCATGTTCAGCGCGGCCTTGGCCATGTTGGTGTGCGGGTGACCGGCGCCCTTGTAACCGCGGCCGAACACGCCCTCCATCGCGGAGACGTTGACCACATAGGAGTGCTTCGCGGCCGTCGCCGCCATCGCCGGGCGGAGCCGGCTTATCAGGATGAACGGCGCGGTCGAGTTGCAGAGCTGGACCTCCAGCAGCTCGATCGGCTCGACCTCGTCGACCGTCTGGATCCAGCTGTTGGTGTGGTGCAGATCCGGGACGAGCCCGCCCGCGTCGATCGCGGTACCGGCGGCGATGCGTTCGAGTGACGCGGATCCGGTGACCAGCGCGAGACCGGTGACGTCCTGCGCGCTGAGCCCCTCCTTGCGGGCGGCGGGCAACGCGGCGACGCGGTCGACGGTGCCGCTGCCGAAGGTGCCGATCACCTCGGCGGTGGGAAGCTCGCCCGCGGGCAGCGGGGCGGACTCGGCTCCGAGCAGCTCGCTGTACGCCTGCGGCGAGCGGCGCACCGTCTGCGCGGCGTTGTTGATCAGGATGTCCAGCGGTCCCTCGGCGGCGACCGAGTCGGCGAGCGCGACGACCTGGGCGGGGTCGCGCAGATCGATGCCGACGATCTTCAGCCGGTGGATCCACTCGTCGCTGTCCTCCATCGCCTTGAAGCGGCGGATCGCGTCGTTGGGGAAGCGGGTGGTGATCGTGGTGTGCGCGCCGTCGCGCAGCAGCCGCAGCGCGATGTACATACCGATCTTGGCGCGGCCGCCGGTGAGCAGCGCCCGGCGCCCGGTCAGGTCGGTGCGCGCGTCGCGGCGGGCGCGGTTCTCCCGGGCGCACGACTGGCAGAGCTGGTGGTAGAACGCGTCCACCTCGACGTAGCGGGTCTTGCAGATGTAACAGGACCGGGGGCGCTGAAGGACGCCGGCGATCTCCGCGGCGGCCGAGGAGGACGGCAGGACGCCCTGCGTCTCGTCGTCGATGCGGTCGGCCGAACCCGTCGCGGTGGCCTCGGTGACGGCCTTGTCGTGCGCGGTCTTGGCGGCCCGGCGCTCCTGGCGGCGGCGCTGCTTCACCGTCCGGTAGACACCGGCGGTTGCACGGCGCACCGCGATGGCGTCCGGGTGGTCGACCTCGATGCCGTCGAGTTCGTCGAGCACACTCAGGCAGACGGCCAGCCGCTGCGGGTCGATACCGGCACCGAACTCCTCGATACCGGGCGCGAGCTCCGGGCTGTCCTCTGTCACCGTCATTGCCGTTCCTCTGTCATTTGTCACTCGTGGCGGCGAACGCCCCGGTCAAGTTTGCCATGCGCGGGACGCTGCTCCGTTCGCGTGAAGCGGGAGCTGCCACCGGGCGCCGGCACGTCCGGAAGGAATCACGAGGAATGACTTCGCGTCAGCCGGGCAGGAGCGGATCGACACAGTCGGGTTCCAGGGAGGGCGACACCATGGCAGTCAGTTCCGCACGGGCGACCGGAGCAGTGGGCACACCGCGCCACGGCATCGAGCGGACCGGCGACCTGCCCTGGATCGAGGACACCGGGAAGATCGCGCCGCAGGACGCCCGCGCCCTGTCGAAACTGTTCCTCGACCGCCTCCAGGAACTGGAGGAGGGCACCCCGGCCCACGCGTACGCCCGCAACACCCTGATCGAGATGAATCTCTCCCTGGTGCGCTACGCGGCCTCGCGTTTCCGCAACCGGGCCGGTGACGACACCGAGGACATCATCCAGGTCGGCACGATCGGGCTGATCAAGGCGATCGACCGGTTCGACCTGTCCCGCGAGGTGGAGTTCGCGACCTTCGCGGTGCCGTACATCGTGGGCGAGATCAAGCGGTTCTTCCGTGACACCACGTGGGCGGTGCATGTCCCCCGGCGTCTGCAGGAGCTGCGCGTCGATCTGGCCAAGGCCAAGGAGCAGCTCTCGATCGAGCAGGACCGGGAGCCCACCGTCAAGGAGCTCGCCGAGTACCTCGATCTCCCCGAGGAGGAGGTCATCGAGGGGCTGGTCGCCGCCAACGGCTACTCGGCCGGTTCGCTGGACACCCCCGCGGTCGACAGCGACTCCGGCAAGGACCGGCGCACCTTCGCCGATCTGCTCGGCGAGCCCGATCCCGCGATGGAGAGTGTCGAGAACATCCAGACGCTGGCGCCGCTCCTCGAACAGCTCGGCGTCCGGGAGCGCCGGATCGTCCAGATGCGCTTCGGGCAGGAGCTGACCCAGTCCCAGATCGGCGCCGAGCTGGGCGTCTCCCAGATGCATGTGTCGCGGCTGCTCTCGCGGATCGTCAGCCGGCTGCGCACCGGGATGTGCGTCGAGAGCTGATCCCGGCCGTCTTCCCCGCCCGGACCGTTCACGGTCCGGGCGGTTGTCGTACACCGGCCCTTCCTCCACGCTTCGGTCACATATGCTTCCCTCCGATACGGCTCGGAGTGGACTGTGCCGTCCGTACGAGGGGGTGGAGAGTGGCCGAGCTCCCTGTGGGCCGGGCGGTGGCTCCTTCCGCGCACAGCACCGGGGTCCCGGCGCAGCACGGGGTCCTGCTGGCCGACACCGGTTCGGTGTGGAACGTCGACGCCGTGATCCTGCTGGTCGAGGACGACGCGGGTGATGCGCTCCTGGTCGAGGAGATGCTCGCGGACAGCGAGCTGGACTCCGCGCTGACGTGGTGCAAGACGCTGGCCGAGGCACGCCGGTTCCTGGCCGGCTGCCGTACTCCCTGCTGTGTGCTCCTCGACCTTCATCTTCCCGATGTGCACGGGCTCGACGCCGTCACGCAGCTCGTCGAGTCGGCGCCCGACGCCGCCGTCGTGGTGCTGACGGGGATGGCCGAGGCCGATACGGGCCTCTCGGCCGTGGCGACCGGCGCCCAGGACTACCTGGTCAAGGGCCGGCTCGATCCGCAGGCGCTGAGCCGCTCGGTGCGGTACGCCCTGCAGCGCAAGCAGGTGGAGCGGGCGGCGGGTGCGCTGCGCGCCAACCAGCTGATGGCTCGGGAGAACGCCCGTCTCGAGCGGGGCCTGCTGCCGGTCCCGCTGTTGCACGACGACCGTTTCGAGGCGGTGGCACGGTACGAGCCGGGCCGGGCGCACGCGCTGCTGAGCGGCGATTTCTACGATGTGGTGCAGACGTCCGACGGGACGGTGCACGCGGTGATCGGCGATGTGTCGGGGCACGGGGCCGCGGAGGCGGCTCTCGGGGTCTGTCTGCGGGTGGCCTGGCGCACGGCGGTGCTGTGCGCGACCGACCAGCTCGAGCAGGTCCGGATCCTGGAGGAGATCCTGGTCGCCGAGCGGTCGGATTCCCATCTCTTCGCCACCGTCGTCACCCTCGCCTTCCGGCCGGGCGGACGCCGGGTGCAGGTGGTCCGGGCCGGCCACCCCGGCCTGCTGATACGCAGCGGCACGGAGGTGGGCTGGATCGAGCCGGAGCCCGGCATGGCGCTCGGTCTGCTGCCCGGCGCGGGCCGGTGGACCACGACCGAGCTGACCCTGCCCGACGACGGCCGGATCGTCCTGTTCACCGACGGACTCTTCGAGGGGCGTACCGGGCCCGGCTCCCGGCTGGGCGAGGACGGCCTGCTGGCCATGGCCCGCCGGCACGGGGCGCTCACGGCGCGCTCCTTCGTCGACACCCTGGTCGACGAGGCGTCCGAAGCCGCGGCCCCGTACGGCGGTCTCGCCGACGACGTGGCCGTGCTCCATCTGGGCTGGGCACTCGGAGGCGGGCGGTGAACCGTGCGCACCCGCACCGAACGGGTCTCATCTCGCGTCTGTCGGTCCAGAACTGGGTCCATCTGATCCTCGGCGGCTTCGTCCTGGTCGTCTGCGGCGCACTGGTGGCCGGGGCCGTCGTGTTGTCCCGGATGTCCGACCGCACCACCGAACTGGTGGACCGCATACAGCCCGCCCGCTCCGCTTCCTTCCAGCTCCAGAACGCCCTGCTCGACCAGGAGACGGGGGTCCGCGGCTTCGCCCTCACCGGCGACTCGTCCTTCCTCCAGCCGTACGAGGCGGGGATGCGCGCGGAGCGGCTGCGGCTGACCCGGGTGCGGGCTCTGGTCGGCGACGAGCAGCCGTTCGACCGGGACCTGGACCGGATCGCCGTCGCCGCTCGGAACTGGCGCGCCCATCACGCCGAGCCGCTGATCGCCGCGGTCCGCGGGGGCGGCCCGGCATCGGAGTCCTCGGTGCCGATCCGGCGCAGCAAGGACGAATTCGACACGCTGCGCCGGCTGTACACCGCGCAGCAGGCCCACCTGGACACCGCGCGCGACCGGGCCCGCGCCGATCTGGGCGAGGCCCGCACCACCCGGGACCGGGTGGTGCTCGCGCTGGTCGCGGGGTTCCTGCTGGCCGTGGTCTCGCTGAGTCTGCTGCTGCACCGCATGGTGGGCCGCCCGCTGAACCGGCTGAGCGCCGCTTCGGACCGGGTGCGCTCGGGTGCCTTCGGCAACAGGATCGAGGTCCGGGGCCCGTCCGACGTCCGGGCGGTGGCGGCCGCGGTCGAGGACATGCGCCGGCGCATCGTCGGTGAACTCGCCGAGTCCCGGCAGCGCGAGACGCTGCTGGCCGAGCAGGCTCAGGAGCTGCGGCGGTCCAACGCGGAGCTGGAGCAGTTCGCGTATGTGGCCTCGCACGATCTCCAGGAGCCGTTGCGCAAGGTGGCCTCGTTCTGCCGGCTCCTGGAGAAGCGGTACGCCGGCGAGCTGGACGACCGCGCGCACCAGTACATCGACTTCGCGGTCGACGGCGCGAAGCGGATGCAGGTACTCATCAACGACCTGCTCACCTTCTCCCGGGTGGGCCGGGTTCACGACAAGTGGCGGACGGTCGGCCTCGACCGGTGTCTGGACCGTGCGCTGGCCAATCTGGCCCTGATCGTCGAGGAGTCCGGCGCCACCGTCGTCCGGGAGGGCCCGCTGCCCGAGGTGACCGGTGACGCGACGGCGCTCTCCATGGTGTGGCAGAACCTGATCGGGAACGCGGTGAAGTTCCGCCGCCCCGGCGTGCCGAGTGTGATCACGGTCGGCTGTGTGCGCGAGGACGACGACTGGTCCTTCACCGTGGCGGACAACGGCATCGGCATCGCGCCGGAGTTCTCGGAGAAGGTGTTCGTGATCTTCCAGCGGCTGCACGGCCGCGACGAGTACGAGGGCACGGGCATCGGACTCGCCCTCTGCCGGAAGATCATCGAATTCCACGGCGGGCGGATCTGGCTGGATCCGGAGTCCTCCGAGGGCACCCGGATCCGTTTCACCCTGCCCGTCGACGCCGAGACGCCCATCCACACCACGGCGGAACTGCTCGCCCCCGCCCCACCCACCACCCCGTCGGGAGAGACCTCGTGAACGCACCTGAGCACCCTCTGGAGGTCCTGCTCGTGGAGGACGACGCCGGGGACGAACTGATGACACGTGAGGCGTTCGAGGACAACGGGGTCAGCCACACGCTCCATGTGGTGCGGGACGGGCAGGAGGCGCTGGACTTCCTGTACCGGCGGGAAAGCCACACCGGCGCGCCCCGTCCGGACCTGGTGCTGCTGGATCTGAATCTGCCCAAGTACGACGGGCGCGAGGTGCTGAAACGGATCAAGACGGATCCGGAGCTCGCGCTGATCCCGGTGGTCGTGCTCACCACGTCGTCGGCCGAGGAGGATGTACTGCGCAGCTACACGCTGCACGCGAACGCCTACGTGACCAAGCCCGTCGACGCGGATCAGTTCATCGACGCGGTGCAGCAGATCGACGATTTCTTCGTCCAGTTGGTCAGGCTGCCCGGCCGTGGCTGAGATCTGCCCGGAATTTCCCGGAGTGGGACCGTCGTGGGCGGGTAGGCGAACGTCTGGACACGGTCACCGAACTCCCCTGCGTCACCCTGGCTGGAGCACATGAACGAACAGGTCACCTCCCGGCCGGCCGGCCGCCCCGGTGGAGACCGGCCCATGGAGGTCTTGCACAGTTCCGAGGTCTTCGACGGCGAGCCCGGCTGCATCGCGCAGGCCCGGGCCCTCGCCGACCGCTTCCTCGCGCGGCTGGCCGCCGAGTGGCTCGCGGTGTTCGGGGAGCACACCCGCAGCGATCTGATGCTGGCGGTCAGCGAGCTGGTCACCAACGCCGACCGCTACAGCCAGGGCCCGTATCTTCTGGAGCTCGAAGGCACCGCCGAGCGGGTCACCGTCACGGTGTACGACAGCAGTACGGCGCTTCCGATGTTCTACTCCCCCGATCCGACGCGCCCCGGCGGCCACGGCATGGAGATCGTCGTGGCGCTCTGCGATCGGCTGACCGCCGAACGGGTGCCGGTGGGCAAGCGCATCCGGGCCGAATTCGAACTGAGCAGTTGAGCGTCCGAGCTGTGGGGCGGGCGGGACGCCGCCCGCCCCACTTCCATCCCGGTCAGCCCAGCGCGGGCGGAGCGTCCTGGGGCGCGGTGCCCCAGGCCGACGGCTCGCTGCCCACCGTGAAGGTGAGCGAGCGGGCCGAGCGGATGTCGTCCGTGGTGAGGTAGGTGCGCGACTGCCGCGCACCGTCGAGCCGGGCCGACTGGATGTAGCGGTTGGTGTCCGACACCCCGGGAGCGCTCACCGTGAGAGAGCCGCGCGGGTAGTACCGGCGGTCGAGCTCGATGTCGACGCGCTCGAACACGGGCGTGGACAGACCCCAGGTGTCGGTGCCCGGCTGGACCGGGAAGACGCCGATCGAGGACAGCACCATCCAGGCGGACATGGTGCCCAGGTCGTCATTGCCCGTCATGCCGGTCGGACCGTTGGTGAAGAGCGTCAGGGCCGCGTGGACCACATCGGTCGTCTGCCACGGCCGGCCGGTGGAGAGATAGGTGTACGGGGCGATGAGGTCGGGCTCGTTCTGCGGGTTGTACTTGTCGGCGTTGTAGTACGCGTACGGGCCGTTGACCCAGACCTCACGGGCGGTCTTCGCGGGGTCGGCCAGCAGCTTGTCGTACGCGAAGAAGGAGTCGAGCCGCTGGTTGGCGGCGTCCTTGCCGCCGATCAGCTCGACCATGCCGGGGATGTCCTGCGGCACCATCCACTGGTACTGCCAGGACGTGCCCTCGTGGAAGCCCTCGCTCGCGGCCGGGTCGGCGGGACCGGTGAAGGCTCCGGAGGCGTCGCGGGCACGGAAGAAGCCGGTCGAGGGGTCGAAGACCTTCCGGTAGTTCTGGGCGCGGGCGTCGTAGCGCGCGGCGTCGGCGTCATGGCCGAGGTCGCGGGCCATCTCGGCGAGCATTCCGTCGGAGAGTGCGTACTCCAGGGTGGCGGAGGCACCGTGGTCGTAGTCCGAGTCGCCCGGCTTGGCGTGCTGACGGTCCTTGATGTACGGGGCGAAGCCGTCCTTCAGGTACTCGGCGTTGGCCTCCCGGCCGACCGGCGCCGAGTCCGCGGCCGGCACACCGTCCGCGTTCTTCTTCAGAGCGCGGAACGCCTGCTCCTCGTACCCCTTCAGCAGGCCCTGCTGGTAGGCGTTGGTGAGGAAGGGGGTGACCGGGTCGCCGGTCATGATGTTCGTCTCGACCGTGCCGTAGCCCCACTTGGGCAGCCAGCCGCTCTCGGCGTCGATCCGCAGGACGGATATCGCCATGTCGCGGGACTCGCGCGGGGCGAGCAGCGAGAGGAGCTGGGCCTGGGTGCGGTAGGTGTCCCAGAGTGACCAGTTCTGGTAGTACGTGAAGCCCTTGGCGAGGTGCTTGTGCTGGTCCCAGCCGGTGTAGCGGCCGTCCACGTCGCTGCCGACGTTGGGCGCGAGGAAGGACCGGTAGAGGGAGGAGTAGAAGGTGCGGCGGAGCTCGTCGCCGCCGCCCTGGGCCCTCACGCCTTCGAGGCGGTCCTCCCAGCTGCGCTGCGCGGCGCGCTCGACACGGTCGAAGCTGCGGCCGCCCTCGGCTCGGATGTTGAGCGCGGCGCCCTTGGCGTCGACGTAGCTCAGTGCCGTGGTGGCCTCGACGGTACGGTCCCGGCTGGTGTCGAAGCGCAGCCAGGCGCCGTTGCGGGCACCGGTGGCGGAGGACTTCTTGGAGCCCTCGGTGACGGTGTCGCCGTTCCAGGTGCCGGAGGTGGTGAACGGCCGGTCGAAGTGGGTGACGGTGTAGACCGTGTACGGCTTGGTGTCCTGGCAGAAGCCGCTGCCGGTGATCGTGGTCCGCACGGTGCGGCTGTCCAGGATCTCGACCTCGGAGGAGAGCGTCCTGTGCAGCGACTGGCCCGCGTTGAGCAGGACGTTGGCCTTGTCGGTGGCCGGGAAGGTGTAGCGCTGCACACCGGTGCGCTGCGTCGCGGTCAACTCGGCGCCGATGCCGGTCTTGAGGCCGACCCGATAGTAGCCGGGGCTCGCCTTCTCGTCGTCGTGGCTGAACTCGGCCGCGTACGTGGCGTAGTCGGTCTCGGTGACGTCGCCGGTGGTGGGCAGGGTCGGCAGGTCGCCGCCCAGGCCGCAGCCGACGCCGGAGAGATGGACCGCGGAGAAGCCGCGGATGTGGTTCTCGCCGTAGTCGTAACCGGTGTTGTGGCCGGTGTCCGGGGAGAGCTGCACCATACCGAAGGGCACGGAGGCGCCGGGGTAGGTGTTGCCCTCGTTCTGGGTGCCGATGAACGGGTTGACCAGATCGGTCAGCCGGCCGTCGGTCCGGGGCGCGGCCTGGGCCGTGGCCCCGGGGTACAGGACACCTCCCAGGAGAGCGACGGCGGCGAGTGCGGCCGCCGGGCCGCGCAGTCGGGGCCGTGGGGTCCGGTGCATGGGGGTACTCCTTCAGACAACGTTGTCAGAGCGCGAACATTCTTGGTTGCCCGTTGATTCACGTCAAGGGGTCGGACGGTGCCGCTCCGGCCCGCCAGCGCACGGTACGGGCCGGAGCGGCACCATCGGTCAGGCCGCCGGGCAGCCCGCGACGACCGGATTCGAAGCGTCGCGGATCAGCGCCTGCTGGGCGTCGTGGACCCGCTTCACATCGGGTTTGGCGACCCTGCGGTCATAGGTGAGCAGACCGTTCAACTCGCCCTCCACGTCCGAGATCTGCGTGTACACCGCGCCGTTGCCCCCCTTGCATGCCAGCGCGCGCACCTCGTCGATCTTGGCGAGGTAGTCGTCGGTGTACGTGGCCGGGTCGACCGCGATGTACGACTGCTGCACGGCCCAGGCATGGCCCGGAACCGCGAGGCCGAGTCCGCCGTACTCACCGCTGATCAGGGCCCGTCGGCCGTCCGGCTTCGGCAGGGCGGGACTCGGGTAGCCGTGCTCGTCGATGATGTCGCCGGTGCCTGCGTCGACGCCGAGGTTGATCCCGGACATGCTGTTGACCAGGCGTGTCGGGTCCCAGGACTTGGCCTGGTCGGCGATGCGGGCCTCGTCGTACTGGCCCCAGCCCTCGTTGAAGGTGACCCACATGACGACGGACGGGTGGCTTGAGTGTTCGTCGATCATCTCCTTCATCTCGTGCTCGTACTCCGTGCGCGCGGCGGCCGACGGGTTGACGGTGTTCATCGCCGGCATGTCCTGCCAGACCATCAGGCCCAGCTTGTCCGCCCAGTAGAACCAGCGGTCGGGCTCGACCTTGATGTGCTTGCGCACCGAGTTGAAGCCCATCGCCTTGTGCATCTTCAGGTCGTACGCGAGTGCCTCGTCGGTGGGCGCGGTGTGCAGCCCGTCCGGCCAGAAGCCCTGGTCGAGGGTGGCCATCAGGAAGACCGGCTTGCCGTTGAGGACGGTGCGCGGGGTGCCGTTCACCTTCTCGACGGCGATGGACCGCATCCCGAAGTAGCTGCCGACCCGGTCGGATCCGACGGTGACCTCGAGCCGGTAGAGATGCGGATCGTCCGCGGACCACAGGTGCGGGCGCGGGACGGGTACCTTGAGCGCCGATCCGGTACGGCCGGTGGCGGTGCCCACCTTGCGTTTGCCGTCGTACGCGGTCGCCGTGACCGGGACCCCGGCCCGCACGCCGCACGCCTCGACGGTGACGCTCGCGCCCGGGACGTCCGGGGTGAGCTTCAGCGAGTCCGCGTGGTCGGCGGCGACCGGCTCCATCCACACGGTCTGCCAGATGCCGGAGGACGGGGTGTACCAGATGCCGCTCGGGTCGAGGCGCTGCTTGCCCATCGGCGGGTTCTCGCCGTCCTTGGCGTCGGTGGGGTCGTAGACGCCGACGATCAGCTCCTGGGTGCGGCCGGGCCTCAGCGCGTCGGTGACATCGGCGCTGAACTTGTCGTAGCCGCCCTTGTGTTCGACGACGCGCTTGCCGTTGACGTACACCTCGGCCTGCCAGTCGACGGCGCCGAAGTTCAGCCGGAGCCGCTTGCCGGAGCCGATCTTCCAGTTCTTCGGGACGGTGAAGGTCCGGCGGTACCACATGCGGTCCTCGTGCCGTTCGATCCCGGAGAGCTGGGATTCGACGGGGTAGGGGACGAGGATCTTCTCGCCGAGTTTCCTGCCGACCGGGGGCCGCTCCCCCGCCTTCGCCGCGGCGAACTCCCAGGAGCCGTTGAGGTTTTGCCAGTTGTCGCGGGTGAGCTGGGGACGCGGGTACTCGGGGAGCGCGTTCTTCGGCCCCACCTCGTCGGCCCACTTCGTGCTCAGCTCGTGCGTGGAGTGGTTCGGCCCGCTGGACCAGAAGGCGCCGACCGGCTTGCCGTCCTGGCCGGCCAGCGCGCCGTCGCCGTCGTAGCGGATGTCGGCCAGGCCCGTGGCGTTCCCCGCCTTGTTCCCGACGACCGGTTCCTTGAGTGCGACGGTCAGAGCGCGTGGATCCTTGGGGTCGGCCTTGACGGCGCCGAGCGGCCACTCGGCTCCGCCGATCACGGCGTCGAGGTGGTTCACCAGACCGGTCGGCGGCGCCCCGAGCTTCTGCGCGAAGTCCAGCTTGAGGGTGCGGCCGTCGGCGAGCACGGTGGCGGCGATCGCCCCGTCGTACGCGAAGTCGTCGGGCAGCCGGAAGGCGGACTGCGGCACGGGGACCTTGGTGCCGCCCGGTTCGGTCCACTTGAGGTGCAGGTTGGAGCCGCCTTCGTGCTCGAAGTACTCGACCTTGAGGTCGTAGGCGGTCCCGGTGGTCAACTCGACCGGCTGGGAGGTCTGTTCCCGCTCCCAGTCGTCGACCCAGTGGTCGATGACCGGCTTCCCGTCGATCCAGAGCCGGAAACCGTTGTCCCCGATCATGGAGAAGACATGCGCGCCGGTCTTCTCCGGCACGATCTTTCCGGTCCACCGGATGCTGACGTCGTCGGACTGTCCGGTGGCCGAGGCCAGCCGCGACTCCAGCGTCGGGAAGTCGATGGCCGGATCGAATCCGGTGGCCTTGAGCTCCCCGAAGTCGAAGGCTCCCGGGGCGGACTGGGTGTAGTACTCCCCCTTCAGCCCGTGCACGTCGGCCGAGCCCCCGGGGTCCTGATCGGCCGCCGAGGCAGCGGGTACGGCGGACAGTCCCGCGGCGCCCACGACGGCGGCGAGGAGCAGGACCAACTTCTTTCTGATGCGCACGGATCCTCCTTGTGAGGAAGGGTGGCGGCTCGTTGCAACAAGATGTACAACGTTGGAAGGAATGGCAGTTGGCATGACAGCACGACGAGTGCGGCGCTGTCCAGGTGCATGACAAGCCCCGTGCGGAAGGAGCGACACCGGCAGAATCGCACGGCGCATCGGCGCGCAGCGCAGTACGGCGCGACCCCGCCGCGCCGCTCTTCGGCGCGCCCGCCACCAGCCATTTCGTACGCTGCCGCAGGCCCGGGAGCGTCCCTGAGCACCCGTGAGCGCCCGGGAGGAGCCCGCGTCAGACGCTGCCGGGACGCCTGCCTTCCCGGGGGCGCGCAAGTGTTCCGGGCGCGCTGTCGAAGACGCAGTCACCGCACAGGCCGCCACCCGGACCGCGGTAGTAGAGACAGCAGTTGCGCCGGCGGAAGCCCGGGCCGTGCGGGGTACCGGTGTCACGCAGATCGGGGTGGTCGAAGAGTTCGGCCGCCAGGGTGCGGGTGCGTGCGGCGACATCCGGCCGGCCGTGCGTACGCGCCCAGCCGATCAGCTGGCGTACGGCTCCGGCCAACGCGGATCCGGCGTTGCCCCACAGGAGCCGGGACGAGACGGCCGTGTCGCGGCGGACCGCCGCGGCGAGCGGTTCGAGGTGGCCGTACTGGACGACGGCCCTGATCCGGGCGGCGGTGCCCGGCAGCAGTTCGGCGGACTCCGTCCACAGGTCCTCGGGCGCCTGCCGGTGGGGATCCCAGTGGAGGGTCTGCGCCCGCAGGTCGGGAAAGCGGCCGGAGAGCGCAGCCGGCCCCAGCGCGGTGGACCACAGCCGCGCGGCCAGCCCCAGCTGCGCGACGGAGGCGGCGACCCGGCGCTCGGACGTACCGAGCCGTTCGGCGACGGTGTCGATCCGCGAGGTGAGCGGTGCGGCCTCCCCCGCGTACAGGCACGCCAGCGCCCGGCGCCCGCCGTCCTGCGGCGGGGTCGCCCGCAGCGCGAAGAACGCGCCCACCGAGGCCGCTTCCGGCTCGTCCATCGTGCTGCCCGCTCCGCTCCCGGCCACCTGTCGTGACGCCGCGGACACCAGGAGTGCCACGGCTGTCCGTTCACCGTATCCGCAAGGGATGATCGTTCTGATGCCGGTCGTAGCGAGGACTACCGTCAGGAGGAGGACACCGGAACCGCCCCCGTACTACCAAAGCAGTACGCCGGATCGCCGTCTCAAGGACGACGACGCGGCGGCTTTGAAGGGACATCGTGGTGTACATGAGTTCCCTCGCGCTGTCCGTGCTGCTGTCACTGGTCTCCGCGGTCGCCTACGCGGCCGGCGCGATCGTTCAGGAGCGCGTGGCCACGGTCTCCGACGGCCGCTCGCTCGCCCCGCTGCGCAACCGTGTCTGGTGGGCCGCGGTGGCGCTGAACGGCGTGGGTGCGGCTTTGCACGTGGTGGCACTGGCGTACGGCCCGCTCAGCCTCGTGCAGCCGCTGGGGGCCCTGACCATCGTCTTCGCCCTGCCGATGGCCGCGCTCTTCGTGCGCCGCAGGGCCGGGGCCACCGCCTGGCGCGGCGCGATCATGGCGAGCGTCGGCCTGGCGGGTCTGCTCGCCCTCACCGGAAGCTCCGACGCGCACACCCTGGGCGGCCCGCAGCAGTTGATGCTCGGCACGGTGACGTTCGGTGCGGTGGCGGCGCTCGTCCTGATCTCCAAGGCGATGCGCCGGCCGGTGCTCCGGAGCGTGGTCCTGGCCGGGGGCGCCGGTGTGGCCTTCGGTATCGCCTCGGTGTTCACGAAGACCGAGGCCATGGAGTGGACCTCGGGTTCGGTGGGGTCCGGTCTGCCGACCCTGCTGGTGATCGCGGCCCTCGCGGCCACCGGCCTGCTGCTGTCCCAGGCCGCGTACCGGGGTGCGGGTCTGACCGCCCCGCTCGCGACGGTGACCGTGGTGAACCCGGTGGTCGCGGCGGCCGTCGGCATCACGCTGTTCGATGAGCAGTTCCGGCACGGCCCCTCGGGCGCGATGCTCGCCCTCGTCTGCGGGGTCGTCGCGGCCGGCGGGCTGATTCTGCTCACCACGGAGCGGATGGGTGCGGAGCGCCGGCAGGCGCAGCAGAAGGCCGGCGGTGGCGGGGAACGGCAGGCCGCGGGAAGCAATGAGGACGAGGTTTCGGACGCTTCGGACGCCTCCGCCGCGCCCGACACGACCGCGCCCGTGCCCGCCTCACCCGACGCGACCGCGCCCGTCGCATCCAGCGCGCCCGCACCAGGCGCCTTCTCCGTCGTCGGCACGGATTCCGGGGATTTCGGCGGGCCCGCGGGCTCGCCGGACCCGGCGGGCGCTCCGCTGCAGCCGGTCCGGACGACGCCGACCGTGGTGGCGTTTCCCGAGCCCGCGGGGACGGGGCTCTCGACCTCGGAAACGTTTCCCACCCCGCCGTCGCCGCCTGTACGGATGACACCGGAGCGCCGGGTGGGGCAGGTCGGGTTCGGCCCGGCCGCACGGCCGGGCACCGGCAGCGCACGACGCGGCGGGGCGTCCGCCGGGCCCACCACCCTGCCCGCCGCTGCCGCCGTAACGGCCGGTGCCGCCGGGCAGGGCGGGCACGTTCAGACCTTGACGCCGGCCGCTCGGAGGTAGGCCAGCGGATCGACGTCGGAGCCGTACTCGGGGCCGGTACGGACCTCGAAGTGCAGGTGCGGTCCCGTCACGTTGCCGGTTGCGCCGGAGCGGGCGATGCGCTGTCCGCCGCCGACATGCTGTCCGGCGCGCACATGGAGCGCCGACAGATGCGCGTACTGGCTGTACCTGCCGTCGCTGTGCCGGATGACGATCTGGTATCCGTACGCCCCGCCCCAGCCTGCCGTGACGACCGTGCCCGAGGCCATCGCCTTGACCGAGGTGCCGGTGGGAACCGGGAAGTCGACGCCGGTGTGGTACCCGCTCGACCAGGAACCGGCCTGGCGGTACTGGGTGCCGGTACGGGCCTCTATCGGGGCGATGATCGCGCTGTGCTTCGCGGTGTGCTCGGCCTTGTGGGTCTGCGCCTTCTTCGGCTGCTGCTTCGGCTGGGCCGTCTGCTTCGGGTGTGCCTGTTGCGTGGTCCGCTTCGGCTCGGGCCGCGGAGCCCGCTTCGGCGTGGCCGCTTCCCCGGGCCGGGCCGCGGGCTTCGGGTCCGCCTTCGGCGCGGTCTTCGTGCTCGCCCTCGGGGTCCCCGCCAGGTCGAGGCTGAGTCGCTGACCGGGGAAGATCAGGTCCGGGTCGTCACCGACGACCTTGCGGTTCGCCGAGTACAGCCGCTGCCAGCCGCCGAGATCACGGTCGGCCGCGATCCCGGAGAGCGAGTCGCCGCTCGCCACGGTGTACGAATCGCGCTTGCCCGGCACCGTCGTCGGCGTGGCGGCCCCCGAGGTCCGCTTCGCCTGCGCCTTCTTGGGCGCCGGGGTCCTGCCGTCGGTGGCGGCCCGCTTCGGCGTCACGACCTCGGCCGTACGTTCGCTCTGCGTGCTGATGCGGGGAGAGCCACCGCCCTGCGTCAGGCCCGCCTCCGCGGAACAGACCGGCCAGGCGCCCGGCCCCTGCCCCTTCAGGACCTTCTCCGCGATGGCGATCTGCTGGTCCCTGCTGGCCAGGTCGGCACGTGGCGCGTAGTCCGCGCCGCCGTACGCCGCCCAGGTCGACCGGGTGAACTGCAGCCCGCCGAAGTAGCCGTTTCCGGTGTTGATGTGCCAGTTGCCGGTGGACTCGCACGCGGCGACCTTCTCCCACACATCCCCTGACGCGGCACCCGCCGATGCGGCGGCGATGAGCGGGAGGGCTAATCCCGCACCACCCGCCGTGACCATCACCGAGGCGCGGTTGATGCGGCTCGGCTGGTATCTGCGGTGCCGTCCGTTCGCGGCCATGACTTGGCTCCCCCACTGGCTGTAGGACACGTCGCAAGCGGTCAACTTATGTGCTGACAACGGGTGATGACAAGGGCGCGACCGGTGACCCGAGTACGCCCCGCGCGACCGTTCCCCATTGACACGGCCGACGTCGGCCAGCGACGCTGGGCCCGGCACGTTCGGGAGAGCGCTCTCCGGCCCTGGAGGGCGCCGGGTTGAAGGGCATGGCCGTCATGACGGACGTAGAGATCGATCCGCTGCTGGAGAAGCTCGACGCGGCGCAGAAGGTGCGTCTGCTGACCGGCGAGAGCAACTGGCGCACCTACCCCGAACCGGCCGCCGGACTGCGCCCCCTCACCTTCTCCGACGGACCGGCCGGAGTGCGCGGCGAGACATGGGACGAGCGCGAGACCTCGCTCGTACTCCCCTCCCCGACCGCGCTGGCCGCCTCCTGGGACGAGCGGCTGCTCACGGATCTCGGTGCGCTGCTCGCCTCCGAGGCCCGCCGCAAGGGCGTGGACGTGCTCCTCGCCCCCACCCTGAATCTGCACCGGTCCCCGCTGGGCGGGCGGCACTTCGAGTGCTTCTCCGAGGACCCGCTGCTCACCGGGCGGACCGGGGCAGCACTCATCAGGGGCATCCAGTCCGGCGGGGTCGCGGCCACCGCCAAGCACTTCGTCGCCAACGACGCCGAGACGGACCGGCTGAGCGTCGATGTCCGCGTGGACGAGCAGACCCTCCACGAGGTCTACCTCGCCCCCTTCGAGGCCGCGGTGGAGGCCGGGGTCTGGGCCGTCATGTCCGCGTACAACAAGGTCGACGGCGCCACCATGTCCGCCTCCCCGCTGCTGGAGAGCCCGCTCAGGAGCGCCTGGGGGTTCGACGGAGCCGTGGTCTCGGACTGGGGAGGTGTGCGCACCCTCCTGGACACCGCGCGCTCCGCGCAGGACCTGGCGATGCCCGGCCCCGAGGGCCCCTGGGCGGCCGGCCTGCTCACCGCGCTGGAACGGGGACTGGTCTCCGCCGAGGCGGTCGACGACAAGGTGCGGCGACTGCTGCGGCTGGCGTGGCGGGTGGGTGCGCTCGGCTCGCCCCGGCCGCCGCGGCGGCCCGCGGTGACCCCCGCCGCCCGGCGGGCGCTGCTGCGCCGGGCCGCCGCCGCCGGTTCGGTGCTGCTCCGCAACGAAGCGCGGCTCCTCCCGCTGGACTCGGTGGGACTGCGCTCGGTCGCGGTCATCGGCCCGCACGCCACGGCGGTACGGATTCAGGGAGGCGGCAGCGCGGAGGTCTTTCCCGACTCGGTGGTGACTCCGCTGGCAGGGATCCAGGAGGCGCTGGACGGGGGCGCGACGGTCGCATACCGGCCGGGACTGCCGCCGTCGCCCCGGCCGCGCCCCCTCGGCCGGGACTGGTCGCGCGATCCCCGGTCCGGCGAACCCGGCGTGCTTGTGAGGCTGTTGGACGAGAACGGGGCCGAACTGCACGCCGAGCACCGGTTGTCCGGCCGGATCGTGGAGCCCTCGGTCGTGGTCGACGGCGCCGCTTGTGTGGAGATCCGGGCGCTCGTCCGGCCCCCGGTGGGCGGGGTGTGGACCTGGGCGGTGGGTGGCTGGGGCGCGATCTCGCTGTCCGTCGGCGGCCGGGAGGTGCTGGCCGGCACCTTCCCGCTGGACAGCGACGATCCCACCCGGGTCCATGTGGCGCCCCCGGAGCACTGCGCGCGGGCCGAACTCGCCGCGGGCGAGGAGGTGGAGGTGGTGGCGCGGCGTTCGCTCGCTCCGCGTTCCGGAGTCGCGACAATCCTCGCCGCCGCCTCACCCGCCGGGGACGCGGCCGCCGCGCTCGCCGAGGCCGTGGACGCCGCACGCGCGGCGGAGGTCGCGGTGGTGTTCGTGGGTACGACCGAGCAGAGCGAGTCCGAGGGGCACGACCGCGAGAACCTCGATCTGCCGGAGGGGCAGGACGCGCTCGTACGTGCCGTGGTGCGGGCCAACCCGCGCACGGTGGTCGTGGTGAACTCAGGCGGTCCCGTCGCCCTGCCCTGGCACACCCGGGTGCCCGCGCTGCTGCTCGCCTGGTTCCCGGGGCAGGAGGCCGGGGACGCGCTGGCGGACGTGCTGTTCGGGCGGGCCGAGCCGGGCGGCCGGCTGCCGACCACCTGGGGCGCCGCCCAGGACGACGTACC